>MNZH01000031.1 GCA_001873515.1 Parcubacteria group bacterium CG2_30_45_37
TTATACGCCGGCTATCATTGGATGACGGCGCAGGGCGATGAAAAAAAAGTAGATAAAGCCAAAGACACGATTACGCGCGCGGTTATCGGTATAATCATTACCATCGGCGCTTACGCCATTAGTTATTATGTTTTAGAAAAATTGGTTTTTAAAGGCGGTATATTAAAATAAAATATGTTTAAAAAATATTTAAAAAATTTAGTTTTCGTGTTAATAGCGGTGATATCGTTAAATTATTATGTATTAGCTTGTGAAGCCGCCAGCACCAAGCAAGATTTGAAAGACCAGCTGAATAACGCGGCCGCGCCCGGCTGGGGCGGTGAGCCAAGCGCGGGCAATAGCCTGCCGGGCATCATCCAAACCGCTATCAGCGCTTTTCTCGGCTTATTGGGCATAATTTTTCTAGTTTTAATTATTTACGCCGGTTTTGAATGGATGACGGCGCAGGGCGATGAGGAAAAAGTCACCAAAGCTAAAGATACTTTAACGCGCGCGGTCATCGGTTTAATTATAATCATCGCGGCCTATTCCATAACTTATTTCGTGTTTAGCAGTTTACCGGGTGGCGACGGGAGCACACCGTCGCCAAGTCCTGTAGTTAATACTACTTAATACCAAAGGTTAATGGTGAGACATCACATGTGTTAATGTTTAGTAAATTTTAAGTATAAAATAAAGGCGCTTATCTATAATAGATTGGTAAGCGCCTTTTGGTACTTTTCATTTTATTGCAGTAGATGGGTCATCCAATAACCCCTTGTTTCTTCCTCCTTTTCCTTACCCTCTCTTTTTATCATAGTCCTTACGTCAGCGTAAGGCATGACCTTGAGGGTGTCGGTGTATTTTTCGTAACCGTTTGTCCAGACGGTTATGTATTCTCCCCACCGTAATTTGTATTCAAGTTTCCCCGGTGGGACATCTCGCTGAAAAATGGTTAATTTGCCGATTTTTGTTTTAATGACCAGATTCCATTTTGAGTACTTGTCATTGATAATGAAGCCCAAAGCTTCGCCTCCCGGGTTAGTTTGTACTCCAGCTTGGCTGTAGCTTGCGATAAGGCCAGTTTCAGCGTTAGTTTTTTCAATAATGGAATATGCCGTGGCCGCACTGACGACGTTGTCTGGACCGGGGAAGACGCCTCTGTGATTTGAACTGTAAATTTCCTGCTCGTTACCGTTAAGGTTAACCTTCTGTACGGTCGCGCAACCGCCTGCCAAAAAAGCCGCTACCGCCATCACCGCTACTACAAATATTTGTTTTTTCATTTTCATGCCCTCCTTTAGGCAAAGTTAATTGGTTTATAGTTATTTCAAAATTATCCCAAGTAAAAGACTATAAAGTTATAAACGGCATACGTGAGATTGCTTCGCTCCCTCCGGTCGCTCGCAATGACAGTGCAAGATAAATAACCCTCTCTTTGGGATGATTTTGAAAAGCTTTTTAAGGTGCTGAATATTGTAGAATAACATAGTTTCAAGAGGATGTCAAGCATTTAAAAAAAGTTATTAACAAGCAGGTTGGTTGAATCGCTTTTTATGGTAAATATCTCTAAAACATTAAGAAAAACCCCTCTTGACAAACTAAAATAGGGGGTATACAATATAATCAACAATAGGAGGAATCTGAATTCTAATGGGTGGTGACCCATGAAAAATAGTACACATCGAGAGAAGTCTAAAAACTTCTCTCTTCTTTTTTTATTTCATTTTTTAAAAATTGCCGAAGCCGTTGTTCATGTTTTCTTGGGTTCGCGAGGGCGGGATTGACTTTAGTCCACAATAGCTTAGACTAAAGGTTGACTTTGAGCCATATCTATGATAACATTATAATAGAAGACAAGAAAATCCCTATCTAAAAACTCCAAAGAGGAATGGATAGGGATTTTTATTTATAAAATATTTAATTTTAGCCAAAATGGAAGCATTAAAGAAAAACCACAGAAAATTTTTTAGCCTAAAACAAGCCAAAAAGGTGGTTATTATTTTAGTTGTGTCGTTATGCTTTGAATTTATCTTATTTCCCATGCCAGCATTGGCCGCCATTGAGGTTGAATTATTTGAAGTTAGCCAAAATCAAGGCATAATTGCCGACGGGGCCAGCGAAATAAACGAAAATATTACCATTAACGTGGAATTAAACGGAAAACTGCCGCAAAGCCAGGATGATATTAAATGGTCCAGGTATTTGGTGGTTACGGCCTATAATTCCGAGCTTGGCCAGACCGATGACAGCCCCTGCATTACGGCCAATAATTTTAATGTTTGTGATTATGGAGTGGAGGATACTATCGCGGCTAATTTTTTGCCTTTTGGCGCCAAAGTTAAAATACCCGAACTATTCGGCGAGCGTGTTTTCACGGTCCGCGATCGCATGAACAGGCGATTTTCCAATCGGGTTGATGTTTGGATGCAGAAAAAGCCTGATGCCGTAAATTTCGGCGTTAAAATAGCCAAAATAGTGGTTTTAAATTAAACTATCCGGCCAATAACCTGAAATACACCCAACCAAAGGGTGTATTTATTTACCCTGTGAAATCCCGACTGAAAGTCGGGGCGCAAAGCGCATTTCACGGAGTGAACTTGTTTTAAGCGGTTATATTTGATATATTTAATAATAGTTTTATTGTGGTCCGGTAGCCAAGTGGTAAGGCGACAGTCTGCAAAACTGTTATTCGAGGGTTCGATTCCCTCCCGGACCTCATGACTTTAGTCTACGTTAATGTGGACTTAAACTTAATTAGAATGTGGATAAGTAGTGAATTATGTGCATAAATAATGGACTTTAGTCTACATAATTGTGGACTAAAGTCTTTAGAAAAAAAATCAAAAATAATAAATTGGCTAAAGTTGGTTAATTGTTATTAAGGCTCGCGCCATTGACCTTTTTTATTTTTAGTGGTATATTGATAATAGGACATTTTATTGTATTTATAGAAAAGTCTTCCTAAAAGCGATTTTGGGGGAATTTTTCTTTTTTGCTAGCTTATCTGCCAGAGTTCACATGGCATTTGTAAAAAACAAAAACAAAATAACGGTCGGTCTTCATAAATAAAAAATTAATGGAGATTTACCAAAAGCCAGCAAAAAACGCTTTTTTCAAGTGAACAACTAAAGCTCACAACCTCGAAGATTAGGGATTTTCTTGACTTATTTTCGAATGGGTCAGAAATATGTCTTTGGGGATGGGGCTCAGTTACGGCCTATATAATCAATTTATATATTAAAAGGGGCCCGTTCTGGGCCCCTTTTAAATTCGGCAAAGTTTCCGCTTGCCAAAAACGGCCGCTTAAGCTATATTAAAGGTAACGATTCATTCCTTATCCAGGAATTTATTTTGTTTTTAAGCCAATCATTATGGATAAGAAAATATTGGAAAAAATTAAAAAGGATCTCTTGGCCAGAAAGAAACGGGTGGAAGAAGACTTAAAAAGTTTTGCTAAAAAAGACGACCATGAAAAAGACGAGCATCGCACCAAGTTTCCCAATTACGGCGACAAAAGCGATGAAAACGTTCAGGAGATAGACGACTATACCACCAACTTAGCCACGGAGAGGGTGCTGGAAAGCACTTTGCGCGATATTAATAATGCCATAGACCGCATTAAAAAGGGGACTTACGGCATTTGCAAATATTGCAAAAAAGAAATCGGCGGGAAGCGCCTGCTGGCGCGGCCGGTGGCCAATACCTGTATTACCTGCAAAACCAGATTGCAAAAAATGTCTTAAAGACTATGTTTTTTACTACAAAAAAAATGACGGCAATATTCTCGGCGGTCATTTTTTTTGTGGCGTTGGACCGGCTGTTAAAAGTTTTGGCCGAACAAGGCTTTAAGCTTAATCTGGTTGGTGAGATTTTAAAGTTTAATTTTAAAGCCAATTATTTTATCGCTTTTTCTTTGCCCTTGGCCGGCGCCTGGCTGAACGCGGCGATTACGGCCGTAATTTTGCTGTTGGTTTATTATTTAATTGCGAGCGGGCGGCGGGGCGAGCGGGCGGCCGCCCTAAGCTTATCGGCTGTCATTCTGGGCGCGGCCGGTAACTTGTTTGACCGGCTGAAATACGGCTACGTTGTTGACTATCTGGATTTAAAATATTTTACCGCGTTTAATTTGGCGGACGTGATGATTGTGGCCGGAGTTATATATTTAATATACGTACTAATTAAAATAAAACAATATGCCTAGAAGTTTTAATCCTGAAAATTTCGGTAGAAATAATAACGAAGGGCAGCCCTGGCCAGGAGAACAAAAAAAATTGTTTGAAGCGGCATCCCCAAGGGCAGGAGAATTGTTAGCCAAAGAAAGAATTAGCCCGGACGATTTTAAAAATTTTTATAGCACTAGAGTGATAGAAGGAGATGAAGCCGAAGTTAAAAAGAGACAAAAAAACATAGAGAAATTAGTACTCCGGAGCAGGAAGAAATGCGCCAATGTGCCATGGTTTTTGAAGCTATTATTCACGACATGATTGACATGAATGGCTGGCTGGGTGATAATGCTACTGCCAAAAAGGCTTCATTGTATGATGATTTGGTAAACGGTATTGATGAAATCGTTGAATTTATGGAGCCTGACACTTCAGCCACTACGCATTTAGCTTTAGGCGTTGATATTACTTTCGGCACCGACGTGATTAACAAATTGGACAAAATAAAAGATCAAATAGAAAAAGGTGATTTAGGAGTTATAAAGTACCTATTAACCGACACTTATCGCGGCGAAATGAAGAATGTGCCCAAGGCGGTAATTGGTTGCGATATGAAGAATTTGAATGAGATAACTAAATTTTGGCTGGAGGGCAAAAAAAAGGTGTTGGCCCAGCATCGGGCAAAATTTATGATTCTTGACCAGATTATGATGCAATTAAATAACTTCGCGCAGTATGCGGAGAAAGTTAGCCAACCAGTAATTGCCGGAGGCTTTAATAGGGTTCTGAAAATTGTGGAAAAAATTTGGGACGAAGAGTTAGTAAAATTACCCGGCGGGGAAAAAGATTTGAGTTTCAGCGGCGACCGGGTTTACAATACCATCAGAGAATATTGCGAAGAGCTAAATAAAGAAAATTTGCAGACGCCAGTTAAAAAATAATTTGTCTCAAATTGTTTTGTTGGTAGATTATTTTGACGAATTTTGCCGTTTTCGGCAAGATTTTTTTAATTTTGTCGGCCCATTCTATCGCCGTGATAGTATCTGGTCGGCCGAAATATTCATCCGCCCCAATGGCGGTTAAGTCTCGCGCCGATTTAACGCGATAGGCGTCAATATGGACCAATTGCTTAATTCGCCGCGACTTAACTGGATAGACGCGCATTAAGACGAACGTCGGGCTGGTGATATTTTTTATAATGCCTAAGCCGGCGGCTAAGCCTTTGGTAAAGATAGTTTTGCCCGCGCCAAGATTGCCGATTAGGCCAATCACTTCGCCGCCTTTTAATCTTTTGGAAAAGTTTTTCGCGAAATTAAAAGTTTGTTTTTCGGAACGAGAAATCAAGCGCATAATTCGCAATTCGAAAATTTTAAATCGAAATTTTTTTTGGTGGACAGTGCAGGGCTCGGACCTGCAACCCCTGCGACTTGCCCCGTCACTTATTGGTGGGCGTTCAAGGGATTGAACCTTGGGCCTTCTCGATGTAAGCGAGACGCTCTACCACTGAGCTAAACGCCCATAAAGTGACGGGGTGAATAAACGCAGTGCTCTACCATTGAGCTAACTGTCCCGCTTTTGGTGCCCAGGGCGGGACTTGAACCCGCACGGGACGAACCCCTACGCACCTCAAGCGTAGATGTCTACCGATTCCATCACCTGGGCAGATTATTATGTTTATTTTCGGTTTTAAAAATTTTATTAGCTTTTAGAAATTTTCTTTTTAAACACGGAAGGCCTTTCGCATAAAACATTTTTTGAAATATAAGCAGGCTGTCATTTTTCGCGAATCTTAATTGCCAAACCCCCGAGCCCCTTGTAATTTTACCTTTAATACCGAGTGAATGTTTAATTATTTTTTTTAGCCAATTGATGAAGTCAAGACTGGCCGAGCAAAATTGCGTATAAAACATATAGCTACTGCGCCATCTCGGATCCCAGTAAGCATAGATGCATCCGTCGCCATCAAAACAGCCGCGCAGAAAATCAAAAAAGTATTTTTCAGGTATTTTTAAGCCTTTTAATACTTTCGATTTATTGGGCATCAAGCCTATATCCAGGCACCATTTATAAAAAATAATATCTCCGAACTGAATGTTAAAACAATCCTTCCGCCCCGTAAAGCCGCTGGTCTTTTCCCCTATTTTATTGCTTAAGCCTAAACAATCGGCAAAAATTTTAACTAGATCTTTATCTTTCGAAGTAAAATTCAAATGACGGCCATCTTTGGACAAATTGCCGTCGGTTACCAGCAAGCCTACGGCATAGGCCAAATCATAACTCCATTTAGTATCGGTAAGCTTTTTGGGTTTCATCCCTCTATTATATTGCGTCTACCAATTATTTTCAACCGAAGACACATTTTTTAAGTAAAAAAATAGTTAGTCCAGCTTAACTTCTTTAACCTTTTTACTATAATTGCGCAGATAGTAAAGCTTGGCGCGCCTGACTTTAGCCTGCTTTTTAATTTCAACTTTGGTAATGGCAGGCAAATTCAGGGGAAAGATTTTTTCCACGCCGATGCCGTCGGAAATTTTTCTTACCGTAATGGTGCCGCCGGCTTCACTGCCGTGTTTTTTGGCGATAATCAGGCCTTCATAATACTGGACCCTTTCTTTTTCTTCGCCCTTGGCGTTAAGCTCTTTAATTTTTTGATAAACCCGGACGGTCATGCCGGGCTTTAAGTCTTCGGCGTTAATTTTTT
>MNZH01000073.1 GCA_001873515.1 Parcubacteria group bacterium CG2_30_45_37
CTGGCCCTCCTGCCTCCCCCCTGACAAGGGGGGTTGGGGGGGTTGCGTTTTGCGCGGTTTGCTTATCCAAATCATCAAACATAAAATTATAGCTGTCATTGCGAGGAGCGTCAGCGACGAAGCAATCTCACGAATTATTTAAAATTCATCATACGTGAGATTGCTTCGCTCCTTTCAGTCGCTCGCAATGACGAAAAGTTTTATATATTAATCTTCCCGGAAAAAATAAAATTCTTTTAAAATATTTTGTTGAGCGGCCTCGGGGCGGATCACCGCCGTATCGCTCAAAACCGCCGGCAGGTCGTCGGCCAGGCCCGGTCCACCGGCATCGCGGCAATAATATAATTCAAAATTGGTGTTATAGCAGCCGCCGCCGGCCACCGAACAGTTGCCCGAAGTGTCGCGCCACGGCTGCCAGGTTAAATTGCCGCTGGCGTCATTTTTATAGGCTGGCCAGGGATTGGCGCAAAGCATCACGTAGGCCCGGGCCGCGCCGGAAGTTTCTTTGCCTGCCGATTTTTGCTGGTTGGCCGTATCGGCCGTAATGGTGGCCTTGGCGCGAACCAAGGTGCTGTCGTCTTTAACATTCTGCGCCACTAAAGTCTGAACCGTGCTGTTGGCGGCGGCGCTGCCGTTTTTAAACTTAACCACCGCCTGATCGTCAATCGCCCAATCCCAGCGCCAATCATAAACATTGGCGAAAGGCATGATCGGCTGACCAGCGGCCGAGTAAGCCGTAGCGCTAAAGACTTTATCGCTGTCTTTAATGGCATCGTATTTGTCTGCTGGCGGCGCCAGATGAACGTCATCGGCCGGATCATTGACCGCGGTGGTGAATAAATAACTTGTCGGATCAACTTTGACGTAATTCAGCTGGCAAATGCCGCTATCGGTTTGGCTGGCGCCTTTGGTGATAAATGACCAGATTTTTCCCTTATAGGCAACGCCGTTAAAAGTTATTTCATCGGTCGGTTTCATGCCCACGCCGTCCTGGCTTAAAACTCCGTCATGCTTTGCGTCGATTAAATCAGCCTCTCCTTTTATTATAACATAATATGTTCGGTTTGCCTCCAAAACCCGCGCTGACGCGAACTCCAAGATGGTTTTAGAGCCGCTAACGGTTCCGCTGACCGCGCCGGTAACGGCGCAGAAATTGCCGCTTAGCTCTTCGGCCCGGGCTTGACCGGCGAATAATTTATTGACTAACGGCAATTCGGCCAGCCAAAATTTTATTTTGCCGGCCAAAGTCGGCTGGTAAGCCGCCGTTAGGGGCGCTAGGCCGGCCGGACATTGGCCAGCGCCATAATCAGCGGCCACGACCACATTTCCCCGGAAACTGCTTAGTTGCATCGGCTGGTTAAAAATAGCCTGAATCAAATTGTTGCGGCAGACGTTGGCGCCGACCGGCTTAACCTCTTCCACTAACGGCCGGGCCTGACAACAAGAGTCGGCGCCGCAACCCACGGTCTCGGCCGAACCGCAGTCGCTATCCGCGCTGCAGCCGCAGCAAAGTCCGCGGCTAGCGCCGGTACAACTGCCTTTATCGGCTTGGCATTTTAAGGGAGCGGCGCATTGGTCTTGGCGGCCAGGGTCGCAACAGCAAATGCCGCAAGCCTGGGCGCTAACCGGCGCGCCAGCCTGATTTAAGCAAGTCAAACCAGTGCAAATGGAGTTATCGCAAACTTCTTTTTGGGTGGAACCGTCTTCCTTAACGCAGGCCTGGCCCGGCAAAGTTATATTGGAACATTTAATCTGGCAATCCACTGGCGTTAAATAAACCGCGGCCGTGGAACTGGCCACCGGCTTGTTTGAACAGGCGTTGCCGGTGTCGGCGCAAGCATAATAAGCGCAGTAGGAATAATTCGGACCGCTATAACTAATGGCGCCGCCGCTTTTGCCGGCGCCAGCGCGGCAAGTATTCTTTTGGGCGTCAACGCAACAAACTCCCGCCCCTTTATTATTACATTCTTCTAAACTGGAAACTGAAGCGCAGTCTTTACAGACGCCTAAGCCGTCAGCGCCGGCCGTGTCGCAGTATTTGCCGCTGGTGCCGGAACAGTTGCACTTGGCGTTGGCGGCGGCCTGATCAACGCTGCCGCCGGCAGTTTTTACGGTGCAGCCGGTGCACAAACCAAAATCTCCGCCGCTGCCGCAGGTGTTATCGCAAGTCAGACCGGGACAGCAGTCCGGATTGCCGGCCGCGGTATTATTGGCTTTATTGCAGCAGCATTCGCAGCTGGCCGGAACCTGCCTCGTGCATTCATTATTAGAGCAGTTGGAACCGGCCGGGCAAATGGTTTTGTCCACGGCGCAGACTCCGGTCCCGTTCTCTTCCAGGCAAACAAAGCCGTCAGGGCAAGCGGAACAGGCCGTTCCCAAGCACTTGCTGCCGTCCACGCTTTTGGCGTAGCCGCTAACGCAGCTTTGCTGGCTGTCGTAATACCAAGCATTCCGGCCGTCAACCGAGCCGCACTTCAAAATCACCCGATTGCCGTTAACATCAGTCAAGCCGCTAGTTTCTTGGCTTTTATTTAAATCGCAGCTACCGGAAATCTTTTTACATCGATTAAGCGCCGCGCTGTAAGAACATAAATTGGTTCCGGTCGCGCCTTGACATTTAGTTAACTCCTGGCAAGCCTGGTTGCCGCAGCTGATACCCACTTTGGCCGGCCCGCCGCTACTGGTTGAACATTTGCCCGGCGAGTTGGGACAGAAATAAGCGGACGCGCACTGGCTGCCGTAGCCGGCGCAAGATTCTATTTGGCTTGGACTGCAAATGCCGGTGTTTCGGTCGCAAGTCTGGCCGGTCGGACATTGGCTGGAATCGGTGCATTCGCATAAGCAGGTTTTAGGATTACAAACCGGCGCGCCGCTGTAAGCGCCGCAACGGCTACTGTCCGCCTGGCATTGGGCATTATCACCGCTATTGACATTGCATGATTTTTTGCAAACGCAGCTGGCGGCATCGCAAACTAAATTAGCGCCGCATTGGGATTTAGTAACGTCGCAACTGCCGGCCGCGCCGCCCGAATAGCAAGGGTCGCCGGCCTGTTTGGCGCTGGTCCGAAAATTCCAACTGAATTCACAGCTGCCGGCTAATCCTTCTGAACAGCTGCCGGCTTTGCGGCAAACCCCTGACCATAAGCTGCCGGCGCCGCAACATTCTTCGCCGCCACTGCATTGGCTGCTGGTTGAACATTTGCCCACTTTAAAAGGCAGGGAGTTACTGATGCCGCCTTGGCTGGTGATAACTTTGACCGGTCCGGAAGCCGCGCCGGTGGGCACGTTAGAATCAATTTTCTGGCTGGTCCAGCCGCGCACGCTGCCAGCTTGATTGTTAAAATATTGTATCCGGCCGCTGCCTTGGGTTGAACCGAATCTTTCGCCAAAAGCGGCCACCGGCTGGCCGGCCGGGCCGTTATTCGGGTCAAGCGAACATAATCCCGGAGCCGGCGTTCCGCCATTGATGGTAAAATCAGCCGGCGCGCTGGCCCGGCCGTCGCTACTATTTACCACGACTTTATAGGCGCCCAAATTATCTGCTTTAGGCACCTTGACTACGATATAATTATCATGCCACCAGCTTAAGCGGCAGGCCTCTGGAAAGTCTATATCAGCGTTAATCTGGTTAGCCGGGTCGGCCGGCAAATAAAATTTTACCGAGCTGGTTTGCGCGTTATAAGTTTTAAAATTGCGGCCGTAGATGGTGATATACTGGCCGGCCGGTCCGGCCGCTGGCTCAATATAATCAATGGCCGGATTTCTGGCCGCGTCGCTTTTAACCGTAAACGACAGCTTATTGGACGGTAAATTATTGACTTTAACGAAAACTGAACTCGGGCCAGCGGCCAAATTGGGCACGGCCGCGTCCACCGAAGTATTGGTCCAGTTGGTGGCATTATTGGCCGCCAGGAAGCTGGCGTCACTGCCGAATAAGACCGCCTGGCCGGTTCCATTAAAAGCATTGCCTTGTAAATTGAAACGGTCGTTTAAAAAGCCGCTTGTAGGATTAACCGAGCAGACGCCGGGCCGCTTTAAATTATTCACCAGAAAATCTTTAACTTGTGGCCCGCGGTCATTGTCAGTAGTGTCAAAATTATTATTTTTATCTTGAACCTTCAGGCTGCCGGTGTTGGCGCTGGCCGGCACCACGGCGATAATCTGGCTGTCGGACCAGGCGCTAGAGCAGCTGGCGTTTAGACTACTGGCCAAAGCTGCTTCTTTATTGTTGCTAAATAAAACTTTGCCAGCGGTATTGCCAAAATATCTTCCTGTAATACTGACAAAATTCCCAACCGCGCCATTAGGCGTGTCAGTATCGCAGCTGCCAGCCGCGCCGCAGTCCGCGTCAGCGGCGCAAAATTTATTTTTATCATTAGAGCAAAAACCGCCATCAGGACTGACGTTAAAAATTATCGGCTTGGTGCCGCAACGGCAGGCGCCGCTTTGGCAATCGCAGAAAAAGCTGGAGCATAAATTATCATCGCAATTCGCCTCGTCGGCGCCGCACTGATTAGGCTCGGCTTTATTGCAAGCTCCTCCTAAGCAGGCTAAGCAGTCACCGCCGCAATCAATATCAGTTTCATTGCCATCTTTTAAGCCGTTACAGCAATGGCCTGGCTTAATTACCGTGGTAAAATTACTGGACGCCGACTGGTTGGCCTGGTCATAGGCATAAAAACCGAAGCTATATTTATCCCCGGCCGCCAAAGCGCTGGTATCATATTTATAGGCATATGATTGATAAGTTTGCCCGCCGCCCGGCACCACCAAAGCCGTCTGCTCGCTCGCCTGGCCGCCTGCCTCGCCGGCAGGCAGGTCTTTTTTTTGCGTAAAGCGCAAAGCGGCAATACCCAAATCGTCCCGGCC
>MNZH01000022.1 GCA_001873515.1 Parcubacteria group bacterium CG2_30_45_37
AAAGCCGCCAAGACGGAAAATTTCTTGACCACGATAACTGTAATTACGCTTAAACTGACCAAAATCAAAAGTAAGGGAATAATATTGTACATAAGTTCTAAGTTTCCGCTTTTGCCGCCCGGTATCTCTCGGCGCTGCCGAATAATTTCATTTTTTCCATAATGACCTTTTCCATGGCCACGATGGTGGGCTTTAATAAATTTCTCGGGTCGGTTTCTTTTTTATTTTTCAAACAAGTATCAATCAGGGTTTGGCAAAAAGCGACTTTTAAATCAGTGCCGATGTTAATAATGTTCACTCCCTCTTTAACGGCTTTTTTAATTTTGCCGTCAGCCACGCCCGAGCCGCCGTGCAAAACAAAAGGAATCTTTACTTGTTTTTTAATGGCTTTAAGCAAACTGAAAACGATTTCTTCGTTGGCGTGAATGCCATGGGCCGTGCCGATGGCAGCGGCAATGGTGTCAACTTTAGTCGCTTTAACGAATTTTACCACTTCCTCCGGTTCAGCCAAAGGTATTTTTTTTAATCTGGCCGAAATATCGCCAGGCGAACCCACCATGGCGCCGACTTCTCCCTGGACCCAAACCCGGCGGGCATGCGCCACCTTAACTACCTGCCTGGTTAATTCTATGTTTTCGTCCAAGGGCAAACTGGAAGCGTCAATATGCACCGAGGTAAAACCGGCGTTAATGCATTCAAAAACCGCGTCAAAACTGGAGCCGTGGTCCAGGTGCAAAGCAATCGGCACGGCGGCGGCCACATTCTTCGCCACCGTGGAAACGATGTGGGTGACCGGCTTTAGGCCCATGTACTTTATGGCGCTTTCGGAGACTTGGATGATGGCGGCCGAGTTGGCTTTAACCGCCGCCCGCGCCACGGCCAAAATTGACTCAAAATTGGTAATATTAAAAGCGCCGATGGCGTAATTTTCTTTTTGGGCGATTTTAACTATGTCTTTAATGTGCACTAACATGTTATTGTTTGGTTATTGCTTTAGCGATTTTATAAAATTCATCGGCTTGCAGGCTGGCGCCGCCCACCAAGAGGCCGTCCATGTTTTCCAAATTGACGAAGCCTTTGACGTTCTTCGGATTAATGCTGCCGCCGTAAATGATTCTAAAATTTTTATTGTTTACCCGCATGCCAAACAGGTCGTTTAAGGCCAGCTTGATAATTTTATGCGCGTATTCGGCCTCGGCCGGCTCGATGGCCGTGCCCGTGCCGATGGCCCAAATCGGCTCATAGGCGATGATTATTTCCTGCTCGCCGAAAACATCGATGCCGGATAAAGCTTGCTGCAATTGGTCAACTAAAACGAAATCGCGCCTATCCGATTTTTTTTCTTCTAAGCTTTCGCCGATACAAACAACCGGAGTTAATTTTTCAGTTTCCACGACCGCCCTGATTTTTTTATGAATTTCTTCATAGTTTTCAAACAAATGTTTGCGCCTTTCACTATGGCCCAAGATGACATATCGGCAACCAGCTTCTACCAGCATGTCGGCCGATATCTCGCCGGTGTAAGCGCCTTTATCTTCCCAAAAAACATTTTGCGCGCCCAATTTTATGCCGCTGCCTTTTAATATTTCCGCCGTTTCGGTTAACGCCAAAACAGTCGGGCAAACCGCCACCTCGCCCCGGTTGAAGCCGGCAAATTTCTTTTTAAATTCCTTGGCCAAACTAACGGTTTGCGCTAGGCCTAGATTCATTTTCCAGTTGGCGATAATATATTTTTTCGTTTTCATAAAATAATGCTCCATTATTTATTATATCATTGCTGGCGGCCATAATACAACTCCACCAGCTTTTTCGTTAAAGCAAAGCGGCCGCTGTCCGAATCCGCGCCTAAAATCACGGTAACAATGACCTCGCCCGCTTGATTGGCAAACTGGCCGACGAAACAATAACCCGCCAAATTAATGAAGCCGGTTTTGCCGCCTAAAATATTGACGCCGCCTTGAGGAAAGCTGGCTAAGAGTTCGTTGGTTGAAGTAATTGATTTAATTCTCCCCGGCTGGGTGGTAAATTCATACTTTTTGGTTAAGGAAGCGCGGCTGATTTCCGGCCGGGCCAAAGCCAGACACGCGAACTCGGCCACCTCGCGGGCGGTGGAAATATTGCCGTCTTTGAGCCCCACCGCGTCAACTAATCTGGTGTTAACTAAGCCCAGCTCCTTGATTTTTAAATTCATTTTTTGGACAAACTCCGCCTCGCTTAAGCCGGTGGAGCGCACCAGCGCCGCGGTGGCGGTGTTGTCCGAACCAACTAAGCTGAAATAAAACAAATCTTTAACTTTAACGATGTCGCCGGCAAACAAGTAAATCTTGCCGCCGTCGCGCTTGTCTCGGGCTTCAATGGTCAGGCTGGTTTCCCAGCCCGGATTGTCATCCAGGAAAGTATAGGCGGTGAACAGTTTGGTGATGCTGGCGATCGGCCATTGGCGGTCGGAGCGTTTGGCGAAATATAAACTGTTATTTTGGCAATCCAAAATCACGCCGTTTTCCGCCGGCAAATCATAACCGGTCTTGTCGGCTTCGGCGGCCTTTTCCTGGTTTTCCGGCAATCTGACTAAAGGCAAGTCCAGGCTGGGCAATTGCGGCAAAGCCGGCAAAGGTAAAGCCTTGGCGTCTGCCACCACCCTGACAATGGCTTTATTAAAATTCTCGTTTTGCTCAATCAGAACATCCCCGGCCGCGCTGGCGCTCACGCCCATCACCCGGCCGACCTTAACCGGTTCAAAGCCGCCCGGAAACGAAACGGTCCCGGGGAATAACAGGCTCAAATTTAAAAAGACGGCTGATAAAATTAAGCTAATGGCGGCTGGTATTAACATAGTTTTATTCCCCCTTGACAAAGGGGGTTAGGGGGATTGTATTTTCTTCACCAAGCATTTTGTCTAGGCTATCGTCCTGATGTAATCTTTCGTAATCCGGCAAATCTCCGAGACGGCTTAAACCCAAAAAACGGATAAAATCAAAACTAGCCGTGTAATAAGTTTCATTTTTCTTTTTATCAAGTTTGGCTTCTATCAGGCCGCGCAACAGCAAATTCCTTAAAATCAAAGCGCAGTTCACTCCCCTGATGCGGTCTAAATCAATCTTGGAAACCGGCCCGCGGTAAGCGATAATGGTTAAAGCTTCCAAGCTGGGTCGGGTGAGCTCGCCCGTGGTTTCGTCTTTAATGAATTCCTGGATAACTTTGGCGTTGACCGGCGCGCTCACCATCTGATATCTGACGCCGTCTTTGATAATTTGCGTACCGGCTTGACCGGTTTTATAGTCAGCCAGAAGTTCATCCGCGGCTTTGCTGACTTCTTCTTTATCCGCCCTAAGTAAACTAGCCAGCTGGCTTACCGCCAGGGGCTTGGCGGCAATGAATAGCAACGATTCGATTTTAGATTTTATGGACATAATCCACTTTGTCATTGCGAGGAGCGCCAGCGACGAAGCAATCTCACGAACTTTTATCTTAAATAATTGTCCGTTAGATTGCTTCGCTCCTTTCAGTCGCTCGCAATGACAATTTTAATTTATTCTACTCACCTCAATCTCCCCGAACATCTTGCCCTGCGCCACGATTATGTTCCTTCGCTTGATTAATTCCAGTAGCGCCAAGAAGCTCACGATAATTTCAGTTTTATTTTGCGCCGCGGCCAGCACAAAATTAAAGCTCACCTTAAGCTTATTGATTAAAATCTGCTGGATGGCTAAAATTTTATCCTCAATATTAACCACTTGCTCCAGGCTTTGTTCTTCCAGCAATTCCCTCGGCTGAATATTGGTTATTATCTCATTAAAAACCTCGCGCAGAGCCACGGCGGTTAATCTTTTCGGCGGGGAAAATAAATGAGCGCTGGCTAAAATCGCCCGGCGGTTGAATCCCCGCGCGAAACTGAATCTTTTTTCACCGATTAAAGCCTCAATCTTCTTAGCCGCTTCCAAAAATTCTTTGTACATTCTTAATTGGCGTTCAAATTCCTGGATTTCTTCTTCTGCCTCGCCTTTTAAGAAAGGCAGGAGCGCCCGGGATTTGATTAACAGCAGTTTGGCCGCCACTACTAAAAAATCCGCCATTTCTTCGGGTTTTAAATGCTCTGAATTCCTGATATATTCAATGTATTGGTCCGCGATTTTCGCCAGGCTGATTTGCGTAATATCTATTTCCTCTTTTTCTATAAGCTGAAGCAGCAGGCCCAGCGGCCCTTCAAATTTGTCTATTTTTACAATCATTTATTTATTCTTGGCCAAAACAACTTTTTTCTTAATCCCAAAACTTCCCAACATGGCATTTTCCAGTTTGACGAAATCTTTTACCGCCATCTCCACCGAATGGTTGAAACTGCCGGAAGCGAACACGGCTTTTTTCAGATTAGCCAGCTTTTTTTCCATCACTACCGGCAGTTTATGCAAGCCGCCAAAAGCGCTCATGGCCCCGGCTTTTACTTTTAATAGTTTCTGCATCACTTCTTCGCCCAGAATTTTCACCACCTTGATTTTTTTACCCGTGGCTTTGGTAAGAAGCTGCGCCAGCTTTTTCATGTCTAAGTTATGGTCGGCCGGCAACAGCACCAAATAATAATCCTTGTCCGCGATTACCAAAAGCGTTTTGGCAATTTCATTCAATTTCCGGCCCATGGTCGCGGCCGCGTCATAAGCCGTATAAACGGTCTTATGCTCCAAAACATTATGCTTAACTCCGGCTTTCTGTAAATACTTGGCTAATTTTTGCGGAAAAACTAATTTTTTTGCCATAAATTTATTTTTAAAAATTATACTCATATTATAACGCAAAAATAATTTTATGGCAAAACAGATTCCCCCCCCGACAG
>MNZH01000076.1 GCA_001873515.1 Parcubacteria group bacterium CG2_30_45_37
ATGCATCGCAATCACTCTGGCGAAGCTTACCAAACAAAAACTCATGGCCATTGATATTTCAAAAAAAGCCTTGGCCGTCGCTAAACAAAACGCCAAACTTCACGGCGTGGCTAAGAATATAAAATTTTTCAAAGGCGATTTGCTGGAACCCTTATTAAATTCTAAATTCGTCATTCGTCATTCGTCATTCGTCGTTTTAGCAAATCTGCCCTACCTTGATAGCAAATGGAAAAAATTATTAAAAAGCAGCGACAGCCTAGGCTTAAAATTTGAACCGAAAGTAGCCATAGCTGGCGGCGCTGACGGCTTGTCTTTGTATAGAAAATTGGCCAAACAGATTAAATCCTTAAAAAAATTAAATTTAACCCTCTTGTGCGAAATCGGCCACCTCCACGGTCCTAAAATGAAAAAAATATTTTCTTTCGCTAAAAAAATCCAAATAAAAAAAGACCTGTCCGGCCTTAATAGATTAGCAATTATTAAAATTGCCTAGTTTGGCTATGTGAAATTATTTTTATCGCGCATATAAAATTGTAGCGATTTTTTACAAAAAATAATTTTTTGTAAAAAACGCCCAAATTTTATCTAAGCAGGAAAAATAATTTCATATAGCCAAACAAAATAGCCCTAATCAGTATCCTGCGCCGTGTAGCCGTTAGGCGTTAGTTCAGCCCAGTTGAATTCCGGACATGAGCCCGCGCCATTATCTTTGGAAGATAGTTCAAAATTTACCGCCTGCAAAATATAAAAAGAATTTTGGCAGCCGAAGTCGCCGGCCCTGAATTTCTGATAGCGATAATGATGAACCGCGTCATTAATCGGATCTTTCACCGCTCGGTCAACCAATCGTTCCCGTCCCAGCTGTTCTATAAAATTCACCTGGCTGCCGTTATGGCCGAAGCTTAAATCCCAGCCCCGCCACTCGTCAACCGAATCGGGATATTTACCGTATTTGTCATGATATAAATCAAGCGCCTTGATTAAAATTTTAACATCAGCCCGCCTTTTTACGTCCCTGACTTTCGCTTTGATAGTGTCAAAACCGGCCAAAAATAATATAATGGCGCAACCGATAAAAA
The DNA here is from genome assembly GCA_001873515.1 of Parcubacteria group bacterium CG2_30_45_37. Classification (GTDB taxonomy): domain Bacteria; phylum Patescibacteriota; class Patescibacteriia; order Patescibacteriales; family GWC2-42-12; genus CG2-30-45-37. Next base: position 1,080 of record MNZH01000076.1, read on the forward strand.
CCAGCGCCACCAATTTTTGCACTTTATAGGGAGTGATATGGCTAATCTCCGGCATAACAAAAAACCAACGCGCTTTATTGAGTGGTGGTATGGGAGCCGGCGCCGCCAGACTTGGAGTTAGATTCCAAAAAATAACTTAACTCGTAAGCGTCAATGGCGCTGGCAACATACCAATAGCAAAAGCCGTCGGTATCGCCGGCAACGCTCGGACTGGGCGTTGACGCCGCCCACAAAGGATCAAAGGGGACTTCCAGCAAAACTTGGGCGTCCTTAAGTTCTTTGCCCACGCCCTGGCTGGCCTTTAAACACTCTCCGTTCGATGCCGGATAACCGGTCAAGGAATCATTTAAATACATGGCCAAAGCCCGCTTGACGGTGGCGACATTGCCAACCCTGACCGCGTCGCGGGCGTTCATTCTGACGATATTAAACACCACTACCGAAGCCACGGTTAAAAAGCCAATGATGGATATAACCACTAAAAGCTCAATTAAGGTGAACCCTGTTAAATTGCTACGCACCGACTTCGTCGGATTTAACAGGGTGAACCCGGCTTGATTAAATGATTTTTTTCCATCTAACATAATTCTTAAGGTCCTCCTTTGAGGATGAGAATTTATGTTAATATTATAACATGATTTTGCGTATGTTAAAAGGCTTAAGCTTGCTTGTCCGCTTCAACTTGTTCAGCCGCTTCGGCCGGGGCGACTTGGCCCTCGACCGGAGCGGCTTCAGAGAGCGCCGGCGCTTCCACTTTAACCTTAGTTTCCACCACGCCGATAACCGCCTCGTTGGTCTCCTGGGCCAACTCAACACCCGCCGGCATGGTTAAATCATGAAGCCTGATGAATTGGTCAAAATTATCTAAGTTAGAAATATCAACATCAATATGGCTAACCAAGTCTCCGGGCAGGCACCTGACTTCCACCGCGTCCATATTTTTAACTAAAGTCCCGCCCAAGTCTTTAATCGCCTTGGCTTCACCGATAAAATTCAAAGGAATTTCCGTGGTTATTTCTTTGGCCATATCAACCTGATAAAAATCAACGTGAATGATTTTATCGGTTAAGCCGTCCTTTTGCACCTCTTTAACGATCACTTTAATCTCCCGGCCGCCAGTAACGACTAAGTCAATCAAATTAAATTCACCGGCCAGTTTAAAGGCTTTATCAAAATCGTGCCGTTTGACTTTAATGTTCACGTTAGCCTGGCCGGCTCCGTAAACTACCGCCGGGATAAAACCGCTGGCGATAATTTTTTTGGCTTGGCCGTTAGTTTCAACTCTAACCCGCGCTTTAAGTTGTACCTTGGTCATAGGTTAATAATTAATTTTAGATCTTATGATAATGCTTTCTATCACGCCGACCAGCATTAGGCTGGAAATCAAGCCGCTGCCGCCGTAGCTCAAGAATGGCAGGGAAATACCGATTACCGGCACCAGGCCCAAGTTCATTCCAATATTAATAAACATTTCAATAAAAATCAAGCTAACCGCGCCTAAAATAAAAAATACGCCGAAATCATTATTGACTCTTTTCAAATGATAGAGGCAGCGATAAAAAAATATAGCAAAAAATAATAAAATAAGCAAGACCCCGGAAAAACCCAGTTCTTCGGCTACCACGGCGAAGATAAAGTCGGTTTGCGCTTCGGGCAAAAATTTTAGCTGGGATTGCGAACCGAAACCGATGCCCCGCCCAGTCAGCCCGCCCGAACCAACGGCGATAATCGCTTGTGTTACATTATAGCCCTGAGCCAGCGGACTGGACGACGGATTTAAAAAAGTGATTATCCTCTCTTTCTGGTAATCGCGCAGGACGAACTGCCAGCACAAGCCGAAAACCAAAATTAGCATCAAGCCAACGGCTAATAGGTATTTTCTGTTGAAGCCGACGATAAGAATCATGGCCAGCCAGGCTAAAAACAACAGCATGGCTGAACCGAAATCAGGCTGGGCCAAAACCAAAACGATCATTAACAGCGTGGCGCCGCCGGAGATTAAGAGGTGCTTTAAGCCGTCGGTTTTTGGCGACACGGCGGAAAAATACTTTGCCAAAAATAAAATTAAAACAAATTTAATCAATTCAACCGGCTGCAGATTAAAACCGGCCAGATCATACCAACCTTTAGTTCCCCTGATGGTCTGGCCGAAAAATAAAACTCCGGCCAAAAGAATAAAGCCGCTGACATAAAAATACTTGCTGTAGCTCCTTAAACTATGGTAGTCAAAACCAGCCAATAAAAAAAGCAAGCCAATGCCGATGATAATAAAAATGATTTGTTTCTTGAAATTAAGCAAATCAACCGAAGAGCGCCCCAGGGCCACGCTGTAAATCTCGGCCAGACCAAAACAGACCAAAAGCAGAACCGCGGTGAATAATATCCAATCAAAATTTTTTAAGTATATGATTAATCGGTTAAACATTTATTTACTTCTCCTGTCCCACTCCTCCTTCGTAAGGAATATAGATGTCATCTTTCATAATATTGATTTCCGGAATAATTTTAACTTCGCTGACCGGGCCGACCGCGCCCGCCCAATTGATGACCACCGGCTTGGTCTGGCCGGACATAAAATCGCTTAAGCCATAATGGTTAACGTTGACCAAGCTGCCGCCATTCATCAATAAAATGGTCAGGCCCACTTCCCAATAATTATAGGCCGTCTGATTAACCAAGTTAAAGCTTAATTGATTGAGCTTCTGGCCACCGCCGGCTGGCGTAAATTTAACGTCCCGACTGGCTATGGCCAAACGGCTTTTATAATACGCTTGCCAATCGGCGATTTTATGGGCATCCAGCCGATGCCAGCTGATATTTTCTATAATCAGTTGGGCGGCGACCGGAGCGGCGGCGAATTCATGAGCCAAAGCCAAGAGATATTTGTCTTCCAGCGGAAAAATATAGCCGCTCGTTTTTTCCGTTGGCTTGCCCGCGACCAAAAAATAGTAATCAAACTCCGCCCACCATCTCTGGTTGTCATTTTTCAGCTGGACATAAAGGTCGTATCTCTGGCCCGAAGACTTTAAAACTCCCACCGGGCCTAAACTCAACTGTTTGGCGGCGATTTGCGCCACATACTCGTGGCCGACGCTTGAAACCTGCACTAATTGCTTGGTCAGAATTTCATCCTCTTTCATGCCCCGAGCCAAATAATAAGCAACCCCGTAAATCGCGTAAACCCAGGAAACCGCGGAAACCAAAATTAAAAAGCCGACTAAAATCAGCCTTAATTGCCGCCGATGCTCAACATACCACAAGCCTCTTTCCAGCTCTTTGGTGGTAATGCCTTCCGGACCGGCATAATTTTCCAATTTTTTTTCAATCTCTTTCGCCTGATTAAAGTTAGGATTATTCATAATGCTATAAATTTATTTTACCATAAAAAAAATAGCTTGTCATTTAGACGCTTTTTTGCTAAAATTTAAGTATAGAAACTAGCCTAAAGCCTGGTTTTGTTTTTAGGTTTAAAATGGCTAATTATAAATAAAATACTAACAATATTATGGCGGATAAAAAACTAAGTAAAAAATCTGTGGGCGCGGATTACGGCGCTGAATCAATTACCGTTCTAGAAGGGCTTGAACCGGTAAGAAAAAGGCCGGGTATGTACATCGGCTCCACTTCGGCTACCGGCCTGCACCATTTGGTCTGGGAAGTGGTAGATAACGGCATTGACGAAGCCATGGCCGGCTATGCCACGGAAATCGGCGTCACCTTATTGGACAACAGCCTGGTGGAAGTGACGGATAACGGCCGCGGCATTCCGGTGGGCATTCATAAAGTTACCAAGGTTTCCGCCCTGGAAACG
>MNZH01000012.1 GCA_001873515.1 Parcubacteria group bacterium CG2_30_45_37
TACGGCCTCGGGCGTGTTTTTTACCTTGTTCACCATTTTCGGCGGTATCTTTTCCTTCGCCTTGATTTTAGTTTTAACTTTTTATATGGTGGTGGAAGAGAGCGCCATAAAAAAGCTGATTTGGTCGTTGGCGCCGGCTAAACACCAGGCCTATCTGATGCATTTAGTCAATCGCCTGCAGTTAAAAATGGGCTACTGGTTGCGCGGCCAGCTGATTATCGCCTTGTCTTTGGCCGTCATGTCCTATATCGGCCTGGAAATTTTAGGCGTGGATTACGTCGCGGTGCTGGCTCTGCTGGTGGGCCTGTTTTCTTTCATTCCTTACATGGGAGCGATTTTCGGCGCCATCCCGGCCGTGTTCATCGCTTTCACAGAATCTATCGTTTTGGCGGTTTTGGCCGTAATTTTGTTTTATATCATTCATTTTATTGAGGGTAATTTTCTCCAGCCAAAAATCATGCAAAAAGCGGTGGGCTTGAATCCGATTATCAGCATCCTATCCATCTTGGCCGGCTTTAAGCTGGCCGGCATCTTCGGCGCGGTTTTGTCCATCCCGGTTTCCACGGCTTTGGCGGTTTTCATTAAGGACGTATTTGCGGGCCGGGAGGCAAGAATTGAAAATTAAAACATGCCAGACAAAATCACCGATAAATTAGAAAAGGTTATTGCGGCGTTATTAAAAGGCACCGTTTTCCTCCTGCCTTTGTTTTTTTTGCCCTGGACCGCGGAATTTTTTGAATTTAACAAGCAATTTTTGCTTTGGCTGGTTATGCCCTTAGCTTTATTTTTATGGCTTTTTAAAACAATTAGGCAAAAACAGCTGAAAATTAAAACTAATATTTTAAATTTGCCCATCCTGCTGTTTCTGCTCTTGGCCGCCGCGTCGGCCGTTTTCAGCTTGGATCGGTTTTCTTCTTTCTTCGGCTACTATGGCCGATTTTCCGACGCTTGGCTGGGGCTTTTAAGCCTGGTGATATTTTATTTTTTGCTCATTAATACCGGCGTCGCCGACAGCGCGAAAAAGATTTATGATTTGCTGAAATTATTTATTTACTCGGCCTTGGCGGCCGCGGCGGTAAGTTTTTCGGCCAGGGTTGGTTTTTTAAAACTGTTGTCCGTCGAGGCGCCAAACTGGCTTAGCTCGCCCTGGTTTAATCCGGCCGGGGGCTCGCTTTATAGCTTGGGAATTTTTTTAACCACCGCCGCGGCCGCGGTGGTCGGCTTATTTTTAACCGGCAAACTGAAAAAATCCGAACGTTATATTTTCGGCGGCGGTCTGATTTTAATTGTGATTGTTTTGGTATCGGTAAATTCGTCCTGGTTGGGCTTGAAGCCGCCCCAGGAAGCGATTTTAGATTATAGTCCGGCGTTGGCAATCGCCAAGCAAGCTTTAAAGGCCAGCCCGTTTTTGGGCAGCGGCCCGGGAACTTTTGCCTACGACTTTTCCCTTTACCGGCCGGCCGAATTAAATCAAAATCCGCTTTGGCAGGTCAGATTTGACAAAAGCGCTTCGCAGATTTTGGAGCTGCCGGCGACTTACGGATTGCTGGGGCTGCTTGGTTATTTTTTGATTGCGAGCTTGATTATTTATTTAAACGTTAAATTATTAATTAAGCATGGCAGAGCCTGGCGGACTGAGGGCAAAAGCGGGGATTATAATTTAGCCATTACCTTGTTTTCGGTTTTCCTCTGGCTTTTTCTCTGCCAGATATTTTTCCAAACCAATACGGTTTTAAATTTTTCTGGCTGGCTGTTTTTGGGTCTGCTGGTTGCTTTTTGGCAAACGCGGGACGCGGTGGTATTTAAAGAAAAAATAATTAGTTTAGCCGAAAATTTAAAATGGCGAAAGTTTTGGCTGTTGGTCTTATTTTTAGCCGCCGCCGGCTGGTTTGCTTTGGCGGTTTATGAAATAAAATTTTTTGCCGCGGACGTTTTGGCCGCGCGCGGAGCTGATCGGGAGGCTGGCTTAGCCGCCGCCGGCAAATTAAACCCGAAGCGGCATAATTATGAAATCAGTTTGGCTAAATTTTATTTAAATCGGCTGAAAATTGAAGCCCGGCAGCCGAAGGATAAAAGAGACGGCAGCTACCTTAAAGCCAATATCGCTTCGGCGATTGATCAGGGGAGGCAAGCCGCTTGGCTGACGCCGAATTCGGTCGCGGCCTGGGAAACTTTAGGCATGATTTATCGCGACGCCTCGCCTTTGACTTTTAACAGCGAGCCCTGGGCGGTTGAGTCTTTTAGCCGCGCTCTAGCGCTCGAGCCGACCAATCCGGTGTTGGCGACCGAATTGGCCAAAGCCTATTTTAACAATGATGACGCAGTTAACGCGGAAAAATATTTTAAACGGGCATCGGAACTGAAGCCTGATTATTATGAAGCCAAGTTCGGCTTGGCCAAAGTTTATTTAAAAAACCAAAAAGACAAGCTGGCGTTTGACCTGTTAAATCAGTTGGCCGCGGCGACTTTCGACCCGGAAATTTTTTATGAACTGGGCAGATATTATTATAATCACGGCCAAATTGACAAAGCCGTGGAAAGATTCAAGCTGGTTTTAACCGTTTCGCCTAACCACGCCAACGGCTTGTACAGCCTGGGCATCGCTTACGAAGTTAAGGGGGAGACGGCCGAGGCTTTGAAATATTACCGGCAAGTGTTAGAATTAAATCCAGGAAACCAGGAGGTTATCAATAAAATTAAATCATTAAAGCAATAAAATTTATGTTTAACAAAATTACCGAGTGGTGTCTGGGCAGCCGGGAAAAGCGCCAAACTATTCTTTGGACGGTGGTAATTTTAGCCGCGGCTTTGCTGTTGCTCATGATTTTTAACGGTTTATTGGGCGGCGACACCAGAAATTTCGGCCGTTTGTCCGATTGGGCGGATTTTTCCAAATACCAGGCCGTGTTTTTATCTAACGGCCAGGTCTATTTCGGCAAAGTTACGGATGCCAACCAGCAGACTTTGGTGCTGGAGGACATCTATTATTTGCGCACCGCCGGCGACTTACAGACTTCGGCTGAGCAACCAGCCACCTCGGCCGAGGCGGATAATTTTTCTTTAGTTAAGCTGGGCAATGAAATCCACGGGCCGGAAGACAAGATGTCCATTAATTTAAGCCAGGTGTTGTTCGTGGAAGACCTGAAAGCCGATTCCAAAGTGGTGGAAGCGATTAGGGCGTATGAACTGAAGAAGTAATATCAATTTGTCATTCCGGCCACCGAGCCGGAATGACAACCAAGTTTTAAAGTACACAAAAAACCAAACTCCTTGTTTGGCTTCTTGGTGCCGATGGTGGGAGTTGAACCCACACGGGATTGCTCCCAAAGGTTTTTGAGACCTTCTTGTCTACCGGTTCCAACACATCGGCAAATTTAACAAAAACCAGCAAACCGGCTGGTTTTTTAGACAATATTATAATAAAGTTTTTTTGTTAATTTGTCAAAGAAGGTAAAAATGAGTTATAATATTAAAGTAAAATAAAAAAAGATTAAATCCCCCTAACCCCCTTTGTTAAAGGGGGCTATTAAGAAAATGGGTAAAATTATTTCCATCGTCAATCAAAAAGGCGGGGTGGGCAAGACCACCACGGCTTTGAATTTGGGCGCTTATCTGGCGCATTCAGGCAAGCAGGTGCTACTGGTGGACATTGACCCGCAGGCTAATGCCACTTCCGGCCTGGGCATTGACCATAAAAATTTGGAGCACGGCATTTATGAAGCTATCATCGGCCATAAGCCGATTTTTGAGGTTATAAAATACACCTTGCAAGACGGCTACAAAATCGCACCGGCTACGATTGCTTTAGCCGGGGCCGGCATTGAGCTGGTCAATCTGGATGACCGGGAATTTAAACTGGCTCGAATTTTAGATGAAATTAAAGACGAATACGATTACATTATCATTGACGGGCCGCCGTCATTAGGGCTCTTAACCGTCAATAGCCTGGTGGCGGCCGATGAAGTTTTAATTCCCATTCAGAGCGAATATTTCGCCCTGGAAGGCTTGGGACAGCTTTTGGAAACCATCAGTCTGGTGCAAAATAATTTAAAGCCGGAATTAAGCATCATGGGCGCGGTCATCACCATGTTTGACCGGCGCAACCGCCTGTCCGGCTCGGTTATGAACGAGCTGTATCAATATTTTCCTAACCGGGTTTTTAGAAGCATTATTCCGCGTTCGGTGAAATTGGCCGAAGCGCCCAGCTACGGCCGGACGATTTTGTACTATGACCCGAAATCAAAAGGCGGGCGGGCCTATGAGAAGTTGGCGCGCGAAGTGATTGATTTGGAGAGAAGATGGTAATAATTAATTATAATATTGTCATTGCGAGGAGCCCCAATGTGGCGACGAAGCAATCTCAGGTTCGAAGAAGTTTACCAGAGATTGCTTCGCTCCCTGCGGTCGCTCGCAATGACATAAGTATATTATGGCAAACAATAGTCTTGGACGGGGCTTGTCTTCCCTGATCCCCCAAAAAGTTAAAAAAGTCGCGACCGCCATTAGCGGGGAGGCGGTGGTTAGCGTGGTGAGCGAAGCTGATAAAGACCAGGTTTTGCAAATCAGCCTGGACAGAATCCAGGTCAATCCCATGCAACCGCGCCGAAATTTTAATGAGCATCAGCTTAATGAATTGATTGAATCCATTAAACAATATGGCATCATCCAGCCCTTGATTGTTACGCAAAAAAATGGCGACTACGAATTAATTGCCGGCGAACGCCGCTTGCGCGCCGCTAAAATTTTAAACCTGGCGACCGTGCCGGTAATTATTAGGCAAGCCGATGAACAGCAGAAACTGGAAGTGGCCTTGGTGGAAAATCTCCAGCGCGAAGATTTGAACGCCATTGAAGCCGCCCTGGCTTATCGCAAACTGATAGACGAATTTAATTTAAACCAGGAAGAATTGGCCATCCGTTTGGGTAAATCGCGGCCGGTCATCACCAATACTCTAAGGCTGTTAAATCTGCCGGAAGAAATTCAGGCGGCTTTGATTGACGGCCGGATTACCGAGGGGCACGCCAAAACCATCGTGGGACTGGAAAGCGAAGCCAAGCAGCTGGCGTTATTAAAAAAAATCCTTTTAAATAAAATGACCATTGAAGACGCCATGAAAGAAACTAGGGCAATGGGCGGCACCAAAATGGCGCGCATCAAGATTAACTACGCGGATAAAGATAAAGAATTCGCTTTTCGGGAATTTTTTGGCACTAAAGCCGAAATTAAGCGCAAAGGCAAAGGCGGGGAAGTTATTATCTATTTTTATTCAGATGAAGAGTTGGGGGAGATGGTGGAAAAGATAAAAAAATAAGAAGCAGGAAGCAAGAAAAATAGGTTTTTTAGACCGGTTTTTTTGTTGGCATTTTTTTTGGCAAAATGTTATATTAGAATATATGAAATTCTCCCATCTCCATGTCCATAGCCATTACTCTTTGCTTGACGGCTTGACTAAAATTGACGAGCTTATCGCTAAGGCCAAAGAAGAAGGTTCAACCAGCTTGGCCATAACCGACCACGGCGTGATGTACGGCGTAATCGAGTTTTACCAAAAATGCAAAAAGGCCGGGCTTAAGCCGGTTATCGGCGTGGAAGCTTATCTGGCGCCGGTTTCGCGGCTGAACAAAATAATAAAAGCCGATGAACGTAATTATCATCTAGTGCTGCTGGCCAAAAACCAAATCGGCTACAAAAATTTAATCAAACTCACTTCCATCGCCCACCTGGAAGGCTTTTATTATAAGCCTCGGATTGACTGGGAAGTTTTAAAGAAACACGGCGAGGGTTTGATTGCCTTAACCGCTTGTTTGTCCGGCGAAATACCTCAACTGATTATTGCCGAAAAACTTGATAAGGCGCGTAAAAGAATCTTGGAATATGCCGAACTGTTCGGGCCGGAAAATTTTTATTTGGAGCTGCAGCATCATCCCAACCTGGAGCATCAGGCCGAGGTCAATCAAGCCTTAATTAATTTTTCGCGCGAACTCAATTTGCCCCTGGTCGCCACCAATGATATTCATTATTTAAACAAGGACGACGACGAGCCTCAGGATGTTCTTTTGTGCCTCCAAACCAAAAAGAAAAAAGAAGACCGCGACCGCCTGATTATGCTGGGCGGCGATTATTCCTTTCGGTCGGTTAAGGAAATGGTTGAGGCTTTTAAAGAAGTGCCGGAGGCGATTGACAACACGCAAAAAATTGCCGAGGCCTGCGATTTGGAAATTGAATTGGGGCAAATCCAGCTGCCTTATTTCCCCGTGCCGGATGGCCAGGAAATTGAGACTTATTTGGACAATTTATGCCGCCATGGCTTGATTGAGCGCTACGGCAAAAATTATGAACAAATTGAGCCGGCGATCAAAGAGCGCATGGATTATGAGTTGTCGGTCATAAAAAAAATGGGCTGGCCGTCTTATTTTTTGATTGTGGCGGATTTCGTCAATTGGGCGAAAAGCAACAAAATTGTGGTCGGGCCGGGCCGCGGTTCGGCCGCCGGCTCGCTGGTGTCGTATTTGTTAAATATCACCAACATTGACCCGTTGAAATATGATTTATTATTTGAGCGGTTTTTAAATCCGGACCGGATTTCCATGCCTGATATTGACATGGATTTCGCCGACATTAGGCGCGACGAAGTTTTGCGCTACGTAGAAAATAAATACGGTAAGGACCATGTGGCGCAAATCATTACTTTCGGCACTATGGCGGCGCGGGCCGCCATCCGCGACGTCGGCCGGGCGCTTAATTACCCTTATGAATTGTGCGATAAGCTGGCCAAGATGATTCCGATGTTTTCTAAAATCAGAGAAGCGGTTAGCGAGATCGGCGAGTTGAAAGAAATTTATAAAAACGACGAAGCGGCGCGGCGGATAATTGATTACGCCAAGCGCCTGGAAGGCGTGGCGCGCCACGCCTCCACTCATGCCTGCGGCGTGGTAATTACCAAGGAGCCTTTGACCGAATACGTGCCCTTGCAATACGCTTCATCATCGGACCGCACGATTATCTCGCAATTTTCCCTCCACCCGGTGGAAGATTTAGGCCTACTCAAAATGGATTTTTTGGGGCTGAAAAATTTAACCATCATTGAATCGGCCATTAAGATTATGAAAAACACCCGGGGCCTGGAAATAAATATTGATAAAATTCCTTTGCATGACGAGCGCACCTATAAATTATTCCAGGCTGGCGAAACCACGGGCGTTTTCCAGTTTGAATCAAGCGGCATGAAACGGTATTTGCGCGAACTTAAACCCACCGAGTTTGAAGATATTATCGCCATGGTGGCGCTCTATCGGCCCGGACCGATGGAATGGATTCCGGATTATGTTAACGGCAAACAAGGCCGGAAAAAGCCGAATTATCTGCACCAAAAACTGGAACCGATTTTGGCCAAAACCCACGGCGTGGCCATTTATCAGGAACAGGTAATGCAGATCGCCCGCGATTTAGCCGGCTTCACCATGGCCGACGCCGACGTTTTGAGAAAAGCCATGGGTAAAAAAATCCCCAAACTTTTGGCCGAGCAAAAAGAGAAATTCGTTGACGGCTGCGTCAAAAACGGCATCACCAGCCAGCTGGGCGAAAAGATTTTTTCCTTTATTGAGCCGTTCGCCGGCTATGGCTTTAACCGGTCGCATGCCGCCTGCTACGCCTTAATCGGCTACCAAACCGCCTACCTCAAAGCCCATTGGCCGACCGAATTCATGGCCGCGCTACTCACCTCCGACCAGCAGAATACCGACCGCATCGCCATTGAGATTGACGAGTGCCGCCATATGGGCATAGCCGTCTCAGCGCCGGACATCAACCAATCGTTTGCTTCCTTCACCGTGGTTACCTCGGGCACGGAAAAAAACGCGGCGGTCAGTCCAGACGAGGTGCCGCGCACCATCCGTTTCGGCCTTAAGGCCATTAAAAATATCGGCGGCCATATTGCCGAAGAAATAATTGAAGAGCGCAAAAAGAACGGCCCCTATAAAGACCTGACTGATTTATTAGAGCGGGTTTGCGATAAAGATTTGAATAAAAAATCTTTGGAGAGCTTGATTAAATCCGGCGGTTTGGATAATTTCGGCGAGCGCGGCCAGCTCTTAGGCAATCTGGAGAACATTTTGGAATTTAACCGCGAAACCGCCAAAGCAAAATCTAACGGCCAGGCCAGCCTGTTTATGGACGCGCCCAGCGTCAATTTTAGCCGCCAGCTGAAACTGGAAGCCTCGCCTAAAGCAGAGGCAAGAGAAAAATTAGCTTGGGAGAAAGAATTGCTCGGCCTTTACATCAGCGAGCATCCGTTTTCCGACTTCAAGCAGATTTTAAATCAGGCGGTGTTGCCGGTCGCTCGGCTGGCCGAGCACCTTAGTGATTATCAGGTTTGTGTCGGCGGCGTCATCACTAAGATAAAAAAAATCATTACCCGTTCCAATGAGCCGATGCTGTTCGTGAAAATTGAAGATACCGCCGGCGGCCTGGAAGTTTTGGTTTTTCCTAGCATTTTAAAAGAAAATAATTTGCTTTGGCAGGAAGGCAAGGTGGTGCTTTGCCAGGGGAAATTATCGGATAAAGACCAAGAAGTTAAGTTGTTGTGCAATAAAGTCATGGAACTTACCGCCGCGACCACCGCCGAAGCGGTCAACAAGTTTGTAGCCAACGGCCAGGCCAACGGCCAGGCCAGAAAAATTTTTGTTCAGCCGCCAGCCAAGCTGGCTCGCCCGCCGGCTTCAGAATTTTTGGCCTTAAACCAGGATAAAATTTACATTAATCTGAACGGCGCCGCCGACGCGGCGCTCCTGGAAAGATTAAAACAGACCCTAGCCAAAAACGTCGGCGATAAAAAAGTATTTTTTAAATTATCGGCCGGCGGCCGGACTAATTTGGTGGAAACTGACTTTAAAATCAATTATAGCCAAACGTTAATCGAGGAAATCAACCGGCTATTAGACAAAAAGCGGGAAAGTTGGTAAAATAATATTATAATATTTTATCCAAATCATATGCCAGAAGGAAATTCAACCAGCCCGGTCCAAGTTAAACCAAAAAAACCACGGAGAAAAGCGGTTAAGAAAAAAATAGACAAATCCCCTTTTAAATTAAGCGAAAATTTAGCGGCTAAACCGGCCATGCCCAAAGCTGATTTTAAAGTTGGCCAGAATTTACTAGTGAAAAAACGCGACCCGAAAGAACTTTACCGCCGGTTGGCAGTGAGCTTCGCGGTTTTAACCGCAGTGCTGCTCGGAGCAGTCTGGTTTTTCACTTTTGCCAAAGTTAAAATCGTCATTATTTCAGCTAAAGAAAAAATTGCCGACAGCCTAAGCGTGGAAATCATCAATCAAGCCAATCG
>MNZH01000042.1 GCA_001873515.1 Parcubacteria group bacterium CG2_30_45_37
ATTTTTTCGGCCGCCTCTGCCGCTAAATCATTTTTCACTTCAAATACCAGCTCATCATGCACCTGGAGTAGCATTTTCAGTCCACCGGCGCCATATTTTTCAGCTATCAGCTTTTGAATGCCAATCATGGCGATTTTAATTATATCCGCGGCCGTGCCTTGAAGCGGCGTGTTGATGGCCATGCGCTCGGCCGCTTTCCTGACCTGCGTGACCGACGAATTTATCTCCGGCAGATACCGCTTGCGCCCGAACATAGTTTCGGCGTAGCCGCGGCCTCGCGCCGACTCAATTGAATTTTCCACGAACCTTTTTATGCCCGGATAAGTGACAAAATATTTATCAATGAATTCTTTGGCTCGCGCGTAAGGGATATCGGCGCCGGCCGACAGGCCATGCGGGCCTTGGCCGTAGAGAATGCCAAAGTTCACGGCCTTGGCTTCGCGCCGCATTTCCGGCGTTACTTCTTCGGGTCTGACCTGGTTAATTTCCGCGGCTGTGGCCGTATGGATGTCCTCGTGGTTCTTAAAAGCCGCAATCATTTTTTTGTCGCCCGACATATGCGCGGCCAATCTTAATTCAATCTGCGAATAATCCAAGCTTAATAATTTATATCCCCCTTCTGCCACAAAAGCCTGCCTGATGCGTCTGCCCAACTCGGTTCTGGCCGGAATGTTCTGCAAATTAGGCTCGGTGGACGACAGCCGGCCCGTGGCCGTAACGGTTTGATTAAAGCTAGTATGCAGCCGCCCGGTTTTTTTATTTACCAGCTCCGGCAAGGCGTCAATATAAGTATTGGCCAGTTTGGTCAGTTCGCGATATTCCTGAATCGACTCAATAATCGGATGCTGGCCTTTTAGCTTGGCTAATTCATCCGCGCCGGTGGAAAAACCGGTTTTGGTTTTGGCGATGCCTAAAACAGGAATTTCCAATTTTTCAAATAATACTTCTCTTAATTGCTGGGTGGAATTTATGTTGAAACCAGAGCCGGCCGATTCATGGATCTTTTTTTCCAGCCGACCGATTCTTTTATTCACTTCCTTGCCCATGACTTCCAGACGCTTTTTATCTATCTTAATGCCATTTTCTTCCATCTCCGCCAAAACCGATACCAAGGGCATTTCAATTTCCGAAAATAATTTTTCCAGCTTTTGCTTTTTTAGCTCAGGCAGGAGTTTTTTTACTAATCTCATGGTAAAATCCGCGTCTTCGCAGGAATAAACATATAGCTTTTCCAAGGGAACTTGCGCGAAGGTCATTTTGTCCTTGCCTTTGCCCATTAAATCAACTTTGGTGATTTTACTATGGTTAAATTCACTGAAAGTTACGGCGTCCAGGTTGTGCTGGCGGCTGCCCGGATTTAACACGTAAGACGCCACCATGGAATCGGCCGCCACGCCTCTAACCTCTATCCCCTGGCTGACCATAACTTCAACGTCAAATTTGATGTTATGCCCGTATTTTTTTATTTTTTCATCTTCCATTATGGGCTTCAACTTTCCCAACCAAACATTTTCAACTTCTCGAGATTCTTTATAATCAAATAAATTACTTTTGACTTTTATCCGCCAGCTGGCGGATTGACATTTGACATTAACGTAATATGCTTCTCCGGCTTTCCAACTAAAGCTTACGCCCAATAAATCGGCCGACACCGGGTCAAAGTTGGCGGTTTCCGTGTCAAAAGCGAACTCTTTTTGCGCTTTCAGCTTTTTAAAAAATTTATCAAAACTTTTATCGCTATCGACCAGTTGATAATTAAACATTTCCAAATCTCTTTTAAATTTATCCTCCGGCTCATAATCTTCCCGTTTTTCCAGGCGTTTTTTTTCCGCCTCGGACAAGCCGGCCAGGCGCGGTAAAAGCGACCTAAATTCCAGCTCGTTAAATAGCTTAGCTAATTTTTCCTGGTCAAAATTTCCAAAGCGCGCCCGTTCCAAATCAAGCTCAATCTTAGCGTCAAGTTTTATGGTCGCCAGATCCCGACTCATGTAGGCATTGTCTTTGTATTGCGCTAGCAATTCGCGTACTCGGTCTTTTATTTTTGACGATTTAATATTTTTGTAAACTCCGTCTAAAGTTTTAAAAGCTTGCAACAATTCCACTGCGGTTTTTTCGCCGACGCCTTTAACTCCGGGAATATTGTCCGACGGGTCGCCGCGCAAAGCCTTAAAATCAATCATTTGCCCCGGCTTAAGGCCATATCTTTCCCTAACCGCGGTTTCGTCATAAATCATGGAGTCGGTCAGCCCCCGCTTCATGGTAAAAACTTTAGTATGGTCGTTTACCAGCTGAAGCGTATCCATATCGCCAGTAACGATGATTTTTTCCACCCGGCCGTCAACGCTTGCGGCCAGAGTGCCAATTAAATCGTCGGCCTCGTAGCCGGGGAGTTCAAAAATTGGAATATTAAATCCGGCCGCGATTTCTTTGACGCGTGGAATTTGCGCGTATAATTCATCCGGCGCTTTAACGCGCGTCGCTTTATAGTCGGCGAATCGCTCATGGCGAAAAGTCTTTTCTTTTCTATCCAAAGTTAAAGCCACGTACTCGGGCTTAAATTCCCGCAACGCTTTAAGCAAGACGGCCGTAAAACCGTAGACCGCGTTAACCATTTCCCCGCTTTTAGTGGTTAGGGGCGGCAAAGCGTGAAAACTCCGGTGTACGAGCGCGTTGCCGTCAATAATCATGAACTTGGCTTTTTTGCCGTCTTTAGTCATGTGGACTGATGGGGACTTGAACCCCAGACCCCCGCGTTGCAAACGCGGTGCTCTACCAACTGAGCTATCAGCCCTTACTGTGGTCTGCTATAACGCAAAAGCGGCGACAAAACCCATTCCAAAAAGCCGCCGATCAGATTGGTCATAATCAAAAAACCGATAAAAATGGTCAACAGCCCGACCAACTTATAACCCAGCCTGGAACCGCCTTCGGTGCCTAAATAATGCTCAAAAAAGGTGATTCGCCCGAACATGTTTAAAACCGCTTCGGATTTAATGACGATTAACGCGCCGACGGCTAAAATAATCGCGCCGATGACTATGTTCATAAAATTATTTCAGATAATTCAACGGGTTATATTTCACGCCGTTGATAATATACTCAAAATGCAGATGCGGACCGGTGGAATAGCCGGTTGAACCCATTAAGCCGATGACTTCGCCTTTGTCCACGGTGTTGCCCTTTTTAACGTAAAATTTGGACATATGGCCATAGCGCGACTTGCGGCCGCCGCCGTGGTCAATGACAATTTGGTTGCCATAACCCGCGCCCCAGCCGGCCGCTTCCACCACGCCGGCGTCCGTTGCGTAAATCGGCGTGCCAATTTTATTGGCGATGTCAATGGCGTGATGGCGCCAAGAAAAATACTGGGTAATCCTCGCGCCCACGGTTGGCCAGGCTAATTTGTTGCTGGCGATGGATTTGAGATTTTCCGGTTTCAACAAATCCGTAATCACCGAGATGCCGGAGACATTACGGCCGGAAGCCGAGGAAGCGTAATAGGTTTTTTTGCCTCCAGGAATAATTAATTTTTGGCCGATACTAAGCATGGCCGCGCTGGCTAATTTATTGGTTTCCAAAATCAGGTTAGCCTCCACTCCGTACCTGGAGGCGATGGCGGCCAAAGTTTCGCCGCGCGTTACTTTATGGGAGACGCCGGTCGTGGGCAGAATCGCCAACTTATTGCCCGGCCGGATTAAGCTATAAGCGTTTAAATCATTTTCCCATAAAATCGTATTGACGCTGATGCCGAATTGCGCGGCGATGGTGCTAGCGGAATCACCGGCCTGGACGACATAATCAACCAGGCCCTCGCGCGGCCGCTGCCCTTTGGTGGTGGCCGCCAAATCAGGCTTAACTAAGGCGTTGCCGCCTTGAGTCAGACCGGTGGTGTCTTGAAACAAAGAGCTGGCCTCGGGCGCCGCCATTTCCGCCATGGGCTGGATTCTGACCGCGGTTAGATTATCCAAATAAGTTTGTTGCACCGGCGTGATGGCCGCCTCTTCGTCGAAATATTCTTCTATCAGCTGGTCATTTTCGCCGAATTCCGGAGAAATTATCTCCGACAAAAAAGTTTTGCCGGCGGTTTCGTCCGGTGATACCGCTTGAGTTTTGCTGGTTAAGTTAAAAATTACGAAACCAATAGTCAGTAGCACCACGGCCAGATGAATTAATTTCTGGTTGATAAAAAAGGAAAATGATTTATTTTTTAAGCCAATTGTCCAGCCCAGCTTATTGACGGCGGAAAAATAGAATTGATAAAGCCTGACCAGGACTTTATAAAATAACCAGCGTAAAATAACCGTGCCGGGGCGATAGACCAGGTTAATAAAAAAAGCGGCCAGCAACCTCTTTAAAAAAATTAAAAATTTTATTAAAAATATCAGCAGGTTCACCGATATCTTTTTTAAATTTCTACTAATACGATTGCCAACTAAAGTAAATTAATTAACACCATTATACTAACATTTTACGGGTTTTTAGTCAACCCTGTTAAATCCGCTTTTGGCGGAAATTTGCCGGCAAATTTATTTAACAGGGTCAACGCCGAGATATGAAAAAAGAGGCCGCTAAGGCAGCCTCTTTTTATTAATTAATTTACACTTTAATCACCACCGGCAGAACCATCGGCCGCCGTTTGGTTTGGCCGAACAAAAATTGGCCGATGTCGTTCCTGATTTTATTCTTAACGTAGTCGTCGTCCGCCGGCGTGCGCGGGTCATGGTCTTTGACGATTTTTTTGACTTTCATCCTGGTTTTCTGAATCAGCTCTTTATTTTCCTTCATATAGACAAAGCCGCGCGAAATAATATCCGGATTGCCGATGGTGTCGCCGGTCTTGGAATCAATCGTGGCGATAATCACAATCATGCCGTCCTCGGCCATAACGCGCCGGTCTCTTAAGACGATATTGGAAACATCGCCCACGCCCAAGCCGTCAACCATAACATAGTCAGTGGCAACTTTATCCTTAGTCAGCTTACCCGTCGCCTCGCCGCCGGCAGCTCTATGAAATTCAACAATCTGGCCGTTGTCGGCCACAAAGATTTTATGCTTTGGTATGCCCACCTGCTCGGCTAAATCCGCGTGCGCCTGCAGCATAAAATGGTTGGCTTCAATCGGCATAAAATACTCGGGCTTTAAGAGGCGCATCATTAGCTTCAAGTCTTCCTGTTTGGCGTGACCGCCGGCATGCACGTCCATCATTTCATAATGAATGAC
>MNZH01000016.1 GCA_001873515.1 Parcubacteria group bacterium CG2_30_45_37
TCAATTGACCGGTCAATCTTTTTATAAAATTGAGCGTCTTTAATATCGGCAAAAATTTTTCTAAATTCTTGCTTTAAATATTGCTTGGCGATTAGTAAAGCGTTTTTTGAAGGCGTGTATTTAATCATAAATGTCATTGCGAGCGTAAGCGAAGCAATCTCACGAACGATAAACTCGGCTTAAAGCTCGTTATTTCTAATAATATTCTTAAAATAATAAATTAAAAATTTAATGGGAAAAATTATTACCGCCTTGGCGATTCTTTTCCACCGCCGCGGCTGTTTAATTAAACGCCAGAGCCATTCCAAGCCAATTCGGCGCAACCACAATGGCGCGCGCGGCAATTTACCGGTTAAAAAATCAAAACTCCCGCCCACGCCCAGGCCGATTTTAGCAGTAGGCAGATTCGGCAAATTATAAAAAATAAATTTTTCCTGAAAAGGAAAACCTAAAGTGCAGAAAATAATTTCCGGCGCGAAAACGTTAACCGCGCTTAAATCTGGCGGCTCCAGACAGCCGATATCAACCGCCATGGCCTTCAGTTCGGGGTATTTATTTTTTAATGCCAGCTCAATCTCATCCGCCTTAGATAAACCCTCGCGCCAGTTGAAAATCGCGACCTTTCTGCTCTGCCGCTCGGCCAGAAGTAATAATTCTTGGGTCAAATCAGCGCCGGCGATTCTTGATAAATTTTTTCCTTTAAGCCAAGCCGCGAATTTTAAAGCCACGCCGTCGGCAATGGCCAGATCAGCCCGATTTAAAATGTTGAAAAACTCCCGGTCGCGGCCAGCCGCTAAAATTATTTCCGGATTGGGTGTGACGATTTGATGTTGTCCGGCGCCGGATAGATATTCTTTAACTTTATTCAATACTTCGGCCTTGCTTAAATTATTCAATTTCACTCCCAGGATATTGATTTTAGCCATATATTTATTTCCGCATGCTTTGAATTATTATAGCTGAAAATCAGCATTCCCCTCCTTTCTCCTTGGCTTTTCTTATCCACATTATACCATATTATTCTTGACAAATAAATAAGGGCATACTATATTTAATTTAGCACTCAAAGCTTAAGAGTGCTAAGAAACTTTCTCTGTCATTGCGAGCGACCGAAGGGAGCGAAGCAATCTCACGTCCTATTTGCTAAATTAATAGATTATTTCAACAAAGAAGGTCTATTTTAATTAAATTGTTCGTGAGATTGCTTCGTCGCTAGCGCTCCTCGCAATGACAATATAATAATATGTTTGATAAATTCACTCATAAATCACAGGAAGCCATCATTAACGCGCAGATCGCGGCGCAGGAAAACGGGCAGCAGCAAATTGAAGGTCTGCACTTGCTGGCCGCTCTGCTCTCCCAGTCCGAAAGCCTGATCAAACCGATGCTGGAGCGCTTGGGCATTAATTTTAAGCAAATTGAAACGCAGGTCCGCCAGGCGATTGAACGCCTGCCCAAAGTTTTAGTTTCCTCGAGCGTCGGCACGGTCCAGGGCACGGCCGAAGTGGCCATGGTCATGGAGCGAGCCAAAAAAGAAGCTGATATAATCGGCGACGAATATATTTCCACCGAACACTTGTTTCTGGCGCTTATCCGCGTAAAATCAAAAGCCCAAGACCTATTAATCACGGCCGGCGTGGCTTACGCCGAAGTTTTAAAAATCCTTTTAAAACTGCGCGGCTCGCAAACCATTACCGACCCGGAGCCGGAATCAAAATTCCGCGTTTTGGAAAAATACGCCATTAATTTAACCGAGCAAGCCAGGCAGGAAAAGCTCGACCCGGTTATCGGCCGCGACGATGAAATCAGGCGCATTATGCAAGTGCTGTCGCGGCGCACCAAAAACAACCCGGTTTTAATCGGCGAAGCCGGCACGGGCAAAACCGCCATTGTCGAAGGCTTGGCGCAAAGAATCGTGGCCGGCGACGTGCCGGAAACCCTGAAAGGCAAAGAATTAATCAGCCTGGACCTGGGCGCTTTGGTGGCCGGTTCAAAATTCCGGGGAGAATTTGAAGACCGGTTAAAGGCGGTCTTAAAAGAAATCAAGGCCCAGGGCGGCAATATTATTTTATTCATTGACGAACTGCACACTTTGGTCGGCACCGGCGCTTCCGAAGGCTCCATGGACGCTTCCAATATGTTAAAGCCGGCCTTGGCCCGCGGCGAACTAAGGGCCGTGGGCGCCACCACCACCAAAGAGTATCAAAAATACATTGAGCGCGACGCGGCTTTAGAAAGGCGCTTCCAGCCGATTTACGTGAGTGAGCCCTCAATTGAAGATACGATTGCCATTTTACGGGGCATTAAAGAAAAATATGAAGTCCACCACGGCGTGCGCATCACCGACGACGCCCTGATCGCCGCGGCCAAGCTGTCTTCCCGCTACATCACCGACCGCTTCCTGCCGGACAAGGCCGTGGACTTGGTTGACGAGGCCACTTCGGCCCTGCGCATGGAAATAGATTCATCGCCGGACGAGCTGGACGCCCTGAAGCGTGAAATAAAAAAATTAGAAATCGCCAAAGCCGGCTTGTTAAAAGAAAATAAGCAAAGCCAAAAAATCAGGGAGATTAATAAAAAATTGGCGCAAGTCAAGGAAAAAGCCAACCAGCTGGAACTGCATTGGCAAAACGAAAAAAACGCCATCGCCAAAATTCGCGAATCGAAAAAGCAGATTGACGAGCTCAAGGCCAAAGCCGAAATCATTGAACGCCGCGGCGATGATTTAACGCAAGTGGCGGAAATCCTCTATTCAAAAATCCCGGCCCTGGTCGAGGAAATAAAAAAACAGGAGGCCGAGCTAGTTAAAATCCAAAGCGCCGGCCAAAGAATTTTAAAAGAAGAAGTTGACGAAGAAGATATCGCTAAGGTGGTCGCCCGCTGGACCGGCATCCCGGTGGCCAAAATGCTGGAATCGGAAATAAAAAAATTGGCCAAAGCCGAAGAGGTTTTAGCTAAGCGAGTCTTAGGCCAAGACGACGCCATTAAATCCGTGGCCAACGCCCTAAGGCGCTCCCGGGCCGGCATCAGCGAGGAAAAAAAACCCATTGGCTCCTTCCTGTTCGTCGGGCCGACCGGCGTGGGTAAAACCGAGCTGGCCAAAGCTTTGGCCGAATTCATGTTTAACGATGAAGGCGCGCTAATCAGATTGGATATGAGCGAATTCATGGAAAAACATTCGGTGGCAAAAATTATCGGTTCCCCGCCCGGTTACGTCGGCTACGACGAAGGCGGACAATTAACCGACAAAGTCCGGCGCCGGCCCTACAGCGTGGTGTTGTTTGACGAAATAGAAAAAGCCCATCCGGAATTTTTTAACATCTTACTGCAAATTCTGGACGACGGCCGCTTGACCGACGCCAAGGGACGGACCGTCAACTTCAAAAATACCATTATTATCATGACCTCTAACTTGGGCAATGAAGTCATCAAGGAATACTCCATCGGTTTTGCCGATACCGCGGACGTTAAGCAAGCGGCCGACTTGCGCCAAGACGAAATGAAAGAAAAAATTGACCGCATCTTGCGCAATAATTTCAAGCTGGAATTTTTAAACCGCATTGATGAAATCGTAATTTTTAAAAGCCTAAACAAAGAAGTCCTGTCGGAAATCGTTGACCTGGAACTCCTTAAAGTGGAAAAACGATTAAAAAATAAAGCCATCAACCTTAAAATCGCGGCCAAAGTCAAAAAAATGCTGGCGGAAAAAGGCTATGACATTGCTTACGGCGCCCGGCCTTTGAAGCGCATTATTCAAAACATGATTTTGGACGAACTGGCCATGGAAATCATCGAAGGCAAAATTAAACAGGGCGACAAAGTGAAAATTGACCTGGGGCTAAAAGACAAAATTTTAATGACCGTGAAGTAAAACCGCTTACCTTATGACCAAAATTAAATATTTATTAATTGCTTTTATCTTGGCATTAATTTTTTATGCTCCGAAAGCCGTTCAAGCCGAGGGTTTTGACCCCAATAACATCATTGGCGACTTAGAAATTCTGGACCATACCACCATGAATTTAACCGACATTCAGCAATTTTTAGTGGCTAAGGGCAGCTTCTTGGCGAATTATTCCTGCGCCGACGTTAATGGCGTTATTCGCAAAGCTTCCGAGATAATCTATAACGCGGCCGTCAGTAGCTATGACTGCGACGGCGCGATTTTAAGCGACTCGCCGACCGACTCGGAAAAAAGCTTAAAATGCCGCAAGGTTACTATCAACCCCAAATTTTTACTGGTGCTACTCCAAAAAGAGCAAAGCCTGATTGAAGAAACTTCGCCGTCGCAAAGAAGCTTGGATTGGGCTACGGGCTACGGCTGCCCGGATTCCGGCGGCTGTAACGAGCGCTGGCGCGGCTTCGGCAAACAGGTTAATTCCGCGGCCTTGCAATTCAGGGATTACCTGGATAACCCCCAGCTTTACACTTATAAAGCCGGCGGCGCTTATATTTTCACCAATCCCTACGGCACGATTTCCAAAGAACCAATCGCGGTCACGCCGGCTAACCAAGCTACGGCCGCGCTGTACAATTA
This sequence comes from Parcubacteria group bacterium CG2_30_45_37, assembly GCA_001873515.1. Taxonomy (GTDB): domain Bacteria; phylum Patescibacteriota; class Patescibacteriia; order Patescibacteriales; family GWC2-42-12; genus CG2-30-45-37. Next base: position 4,538 of record MNZH01000016.1, read on the forward strand.
CACGCCGCATGTTTACAACGGCAACTATAATTTTTATAAAATCTGGCAGCGCTACTTTACCAAAGTTTATCCGGACGGCTCGCTCCTGCAGGCTCAAGGCGAGCCGGGCGTCTGGCTGCTCCAGAACGGCCTGAAGCGTCCGTTTATTTCCAAAAACGCCTTAACTTCCCGCTATGACCTAAAAAAAATCATCGCGGTCAATAAATCCGACCTGGACAAATACGCCACCGGCGCGCCCATTAAATTCCCCCAGTATTCTTTGATTAAATCGCCCCGCGGCACGATTTTCCTCTTGGTTAACGATAACAAGCGCGGCTTTACCACCATGGCCGCTTTCCGCAAAATGGGCTTTAACCCGGACGAGGTGGTAAACGCGGGCTGGGAGGACATTAACGCTTACTTAGACGGTGCTCACATCACCGCCACTTCCACCTACCCGACTGGCGCCCTGTTGCAGGATAAAAAAACCGGCGGGGTTTACTACGTGATTGACGGAACCAAGGCGCCGCTGGTAGATAGAATTTTCCTAACCGCCAAGTTTAAAAATAAAAAAATCATTAAATCAGACGCGGCCGAGCTGGAGCAATACCAGACCTTGCCGCCATATCTCTTCGGCGACGGCGAACTCTTAAAAACCAAAGATTCGCCTTACACTTACGTAATTTCCGGCGGCAAAAAATTATTAATCGCTTCGGATGAAGTCTTTAAAGGTTTGGGCTACAAAACGGAAAACGTCATCATCGTGCCTCCTAAAGTCTTATACTTATACGACGTGGGAACGCCGATAACCCAAGTTCTGGAATCAGAAATTAAAAATTAGAAATTCCAAATATATGCCCATCGTTTTTTCCGCCATCGTCCCCCACCCCCCGCTCTTAATCCCGACTATCGGCAAGGAAAATTTAAAGCGGCTAAAGGCCACGGCCGAGGCTTACGGCAAATTGGAAGAAAATTTATACGCCGCCCAAGCGGACACCGTCATTATAATTTCGCCGCACGGCCCCCTAAAAGAAGAAGCCTTCACCATGAATTTAAGCCCGGAGTTCTTAATTAATTTTCAAGACTTCGGCGATCTGGCGACCGGCTTTAAGCTGGCCGGCGATATCGGTCTGGCGCACAAAATCAGGGAAAAGCTGGAGACCAAGGCGCCGCTCCAGTTAATCAGCCGGGCCGAACTTGACCATGGCGCTTCGGTGCCGCTTTATCTCTTAACGCGCCATTTGCCGAAAATAAAAATAATCCCGCTTTATTATTCGGGACTGGATTTAACGGCGCATTTTAACTTCGGGCAATTATTAAAAAACGAACTCTTAAATTCAGACGCCCGCGTCGCCCTAATTGCTTCCGGCGACCTGTCGCACCGCTTAAGTAAAAACGCGCCGGCCGGCTACAACCCGAAGGGCAAAAAATTTGACAAAAAACTGACCGAGCATCTCTTAAAAAAGCAGACTGAAGAAATTATTAAGCTTGAGCCCGGCTTGGCGGCTGACGCCGGCGAATGCGGCCTGAAATCAATCGTTATCCTGCTGGGGATTTTGGACGGCATGAAATATGAGCCCCAGCTTCTGTCTTACCAGGCGCCTTTCGGCGTCGGCTATCTGGCGATGAACTTTAAATTATAAGCCGATAATTTTAAAAAAATATTTCCACTTCTGCCCGGTCCGGCAAAGCTCTTTGGTGTCGTTTAGGGCGACTAAAATTTTGGCGCGCGGGTTTTGCTTGCAAGCTTTAAAGACCGCGCTTCTTTTAAACTCGGGAATATTAAGCTCTTTTATTACCTCTAAAGCCAAATCCTGCCAAGCGTAAGTCGGCAGTTTCCCGGAAGCCTGTTTTTTAATTAAATCAGCCAATTTTTCCGGTCCCTTGTCTGTTTGCATATTATAATTATATCATATATACTTGATATTTAATACATTATACTTAATACTAATTTAATGCCAATTTTTAAAATAATCACCGTTCCCAACCCGGTTTTAAGAAAAAAGTCCACCGAACTTGATTTTAAAACCATTAAGCCGCGGGAGTTAAACCGCCTGATTTCCGGCCTGATTAAAACCATGCTGGCGACCGACGGCGTGGGTTTGGCCGCGCCGCAAATCGGCAAAAATATCCGCTTAGCCGTCATTAACGCCAAAGACGGCGCCTTTGGTATTATTAATCCTCAAATCACTAAAAAATCATTCGCGCGCGAACTGGGCCAGGAAGGCTGCCTGTCCGTTCCGGGGATTTTCGGCCAGGTTAAAAGGCATAAAAAAATCACTCTAACCTACCGCGACCAAACCGGAAAAAAAATAAAGCTGGCCGCCCAAGGCATGATGGCGCGGGTTTTGCAGCATGAAATTGACCATCTGGACGGCATCCTTTTCATCGATAAAGCGACCAAAATAGAAAAAGAAACGAAATCTTAATTTGTCATTGCGAGCGACTGAAAGGAGCGAAGCAATCTCGGGTTCCGTGAGCTTAACCGGAGATTGCTTCGTCGCCTGATTACAGGCTCCTCGCAATGACAGCTATTATGAAAAAATTTAGAATAATTTTCATCGGTACCTCCGAGTTCGGCCTGCCGGCGCTCCAGGCCTTGACTCAAGAATCTGATTTTGAAATAGTCTTGGCCGTCACCCAGCCGGACAAGCCGGTTGGCAGAAAACAGCTGCTGGCCGCCTCGCCGATTAAGCAGGCGGCGGAAAAATTGGGCATCACTGTGCTGCAACCAGAATATATTATGGACATTAAAGAGAAAATCGCTTTACTGAAACCCG
>MNZH01000069.1 GCA_001873515.1 Parcubacteria group bacterium CG2_30_45_37
ATGGTTTTACCAACCTGGCTTTATATAAAAGCGGTTATCGGGTGAGTGATTTTATCGCCGAACCTAACGCCAACTCATATACGTTTGAAGATTTGAGCATTTACGTCGGCGCCGGCACTTCGGCTGACTTATATGTCCGAGCCGACGTGGCCGCTAACGCCACGGGCAAAGTCAAATTAGTTTTAGAAAACGCCGTGGCCGAAGATTATGTCAGCGGCATACCGGGCGAAGTCAATAATAAGAATGTGGTCAGCCCGGAGGTGGCTTTAAGCCAGACGGCTTTGGAAATCAGAAGCTTAAGCGGCGGCCAAATAACCAAAGGCGAAAGAACCAACCAGATCGCCAGCTTCAGTATTATCAATAAATCTTTAGAGAAAGTCAGAATTAATCATGTCACTTTAAATTCTTCCGGCTTTTTGGGCAACTTGTCCTCTAACAACGGGTTTAGCAATTTAAGGTTCGGTTACGCGGACGAGCGCGGCCGGATAATTTCCGTCGGTTCCTGGGTTAAGCCCGTGGCCGACGTCAATGAAATCAGCTTGGGCAGCTTTACCTACGACCCGGGGGAATCTTTTACCATCAATTTATACGTTGACGCGGCTAATGACGCGGTAACCGGCAATATTAATTTGTTTATCAGAGACATCCAGGCCAAGGGCCAGCTTTCCGACGTTAACGCCAGCATCAGCGGTTTGCCCACGGATGCGGTGACGGTGAGCGTGAATTAAAAATTAAATATCATATAAAAACCGGGCCTGATATAATCAAGCCCGGTTTTTATTTGCCTAAAAAATAGTGGTGGGGTAGAATAAAAATAAGGTCAAATCCCCCTAACCCCCTTTATCAAGGGGGAAATAATTTTATGAATAAGTTGTTTTTATATAACTCATTAACCAGAAAAAAACAGGAGTTCAAACCCATTAAAAAGGGCGCGGTGGGGCTATATACTTGCGGGCCAACGGTTTATAATTACGCGCATATCGGCAATCTGCGCTCTTATATTTTTGAAGATATTTTAAAGCGCGTATTGCTGTATAACGGCTATAAGGTTAAGCATGTCATAAACATTACCGATGTTGGCCATCTGACCGGCGATATGGACATGGGCGAGGATAAATTGGAGGTTGGCGCCAAGCGCGAAGGCAAGAGCGCCCGCGCCATAGCGGAATTTTATACGAACGCTTTTAAAAAAGATATTAAAAAATTAAATATTTTAGAGCCGGATGTTTGGTGCAAAGCCACGGATTATATAAAAGAGCAGATTGATTTAATAAAAGCTTTAGAGAAAAAAGGCTATACTTATAAAACTTCGGACGGCATTTATTATGACACGGCAAAATTTAAAAATTATAATAAGCTAAGCCATCTGCCTCTGGAAAAATTAAAAGAAGGCGCTAGAGTTGAAAAAAATCTTGAGAAAAAAAATCCCACGGATTTCGCGCTGTGGAAATTCTCACCTAAAATCCCCCTAACCCCCTTTGATAAAGGGGGTAAAATAGTGAAGCGTCAGCAGGAATGGCCCAGCCCCTGGGGCGTGGGTTTTCCCGGCTGGCACATTGAATGCTCGGCCATGAGTCTGGCAATACTCAAAGACCAGCTGGACATTCATTGCGGCGGCATTGACCATATCAATGTGCACCACACCAACGAAATCGCCCAGTCTGAAGCGGCCACGGGCAAGAAGTTTTTTAATTTTTGGCTGCATAACGCGTTTTTGAATATTGCCGGCGGAAAAAAAATGGCCAAGAGCGAGGAAAATTTTTTAACTTTGGAAAACGCTTTGATAAAAAAGGGGATTAATCCGCTGGCTTTTAGATTCGCGGCTCTTGGGACGCATTATCGGAAGCCCATGGAATATAGCGAAGAAGGGATTAGGGCGGCGGGGAATGGGCTGAAACATTTAGGGAATCAAATGCGAGACCTCACCCCAGCCCTCTCCTTAGCAAGGAGAGGGAGTATAAATGCTGATTTTAAAAAGAAATTTTTAGAGGCAATTAACGACGACTTAAATATGCCGCAAGCGCTGGCCGTGGCGCAGGAGGTTTTGAAATCTAAATTGGCGGATAAAGAAAAACTGGCCGCGGTTTTGGATTTTGATAAAGTCTTGGGCTTAAATCTGGCGAGCGCTTTAAAAGAAAAAAAGTTGCCGGCTCAAGTTGAAAAATTGGCTGAAGCGCGGCAAGCGGCCAGAAATAAAAAAGATTTTTCTAAATCTGACAAGTTAAGAAAAAAAATTGAAAAATTAGGCTACTTGGTTGAAGATACGAAAGACGGGCAGAGAGTTATAAAAAATAATTGTCGTATTGTCATTTCGAGCGTTAGCGAGAAATCGCTTTAAGATGATAGTGCCGAGTATAAGGGATTTCTCCCCCTCGGCAAGCTCGGGGTCGAAATGACAAAGCTAATATGAAGCGAGAATATAATTTTTACGTTTATATAATGGCCAGTCCGAGTGGAACAATTTATATTGGGGTGACAAATAATTTATTAAAAAGAATCGCTGAACATAAAGAAGGTAAAATTAAGGGATTTACTCAAAAATATTCCTGCAATAAGCTTGTTTACTACGAATATTTTGAAAATGTTTATGACGCTATTAGCCGAGAGAAAGAAATCAAAAAATGGAGAAGAGAGAAGAAAGAAAATTTAATAAGACAAACAAATCCGCATTGGAATGATTTATTTAAAGAACTAATTTAAGGGATTCCTCCTCCCGCTTTAGCGGTTCGCCGGAATGACAATAAGGGGGATTTTTTTATGAAAAATTTTTGGCTAAATTTAAATAAGCCAATCTATGCGCTCGCGCCCATGGCCGGAGTGACGGATAGTGCTTTTCGTCAAATCTGTAAATCGTTCGGCGTGGATGTGGTTTATAGCGAAATGGTGAGCGCTACGGCGCTGGCTTATGGTTCCAAAAAAACTTTGGAGCTTTTAAAGTTTGCCGAAGCCGAAAGGCCGTTTGTGGTCCAGCTTTTTGGCGGTAAGCCGGAGCATTTCGCGATTGCCGCTAAACTGATAAGTAAAAAAATCAAGCCGGATGGCCTTGACATTAATTTCGGCTGTCCGGTTAAAAAAATGGCTCGTCAAGGCGCGGGTGCGGTTTTAATGAACGACTTGAAGCTGGCGCGCGAGATTATTAAAGCGGTAATAAAAAACACCAGCCTGCCCGTGTCTATAAAAATACGGGCTAAAGTAGGGGAGACGGACGCGATAAAATTTTTGCGCGCGGTGAAAGATTTGGACATTAAAGCCGTGATGATTCACGGCCGGAGCTTGGCGCAGGGTCATAGCGGCGCGGTTGACTGGCTAGCGATAAAACAGGCGCGGCCGCTGGTGAAAGGAATATTACTGGCTAATGGCGGAGTCAAAGATAAGGCCAGCGCTGATGATTTAATAAAAAAAACCCGCGCGGACGGCGTGGGCATCGGCCAGGCGGCGCTGGGGCGGCCCTGGATATTTGAGGAAGTAAAATCCCCCCAACCCCCTTTGTTAAAGGGGGAGGAAGAAATTTTTCAAATAGCCATGAAGCACGCGAAGCTAGTGGAAAAATTAAAAGGCAAGCAGGGGATTATAGAAATGCGCAAGCATTTATGCTGGTACGTTGCGGGATTGCCCGGCGCGAGCAAATTGAGGCAGAAGCTGGTTAAGGCGGAAAGCATAAAAGATGTTACAGCCATTTTTTCTTTTTAAACAGAAACAGCATAAACAGCCCGACCAGTCCCATAAGGCCCAGGATTATCCAGAAGCCGTTGTGGTAGTTGACGAACGGCATGCCGTTTTCGGCTTTGATGCTGAAAATCGCGGCGATTAAAGCCAGCGAAGAAAAGGTTACGTAAAACATGGTCAGAATTTTCATGACATTGCCCAAACGGTAATTGGAAATTGATTCGTAAGAGTCATGCAGCACTTCCACCATCTCGCGCTGGTTTTCCAAGGTCTCCCAAATGTTTTTAGTGTAACCCACCAGTTCGCCGTAGTATTTTTTTAACTGCTCGCGGGGGATGATGTTACTTTCCATGGCCATCAGGCGCTTGATGATATTTTTATGGTTCTGCATGATTTTTCTCATGTTGATTAAATTGTGCCTTAGCCCTAAAATCAAGGCGGCCGATTGCCTGGGGTCGCCGGTTAAGACGGTTTGCTCGGCGCGGCTGATGGCGATGCTGTTTTTGTCCAAAAGAGCAAAACTATGCGACAAAAGTTTATTTAAAATTTCGTAAAGCAGAACGGCCGACGATTCAAATTGGTAAGACAAAAGCGAATTAACGTCTTTTTTACACAGGTTAAATAATTCGTTAAGCGGTTCAACGGACGCGCTGGGCAAAGTGATCAAAAAGCCGTGGCCGATGAAAAATTCAATTTCCGTGGCCGTCAGGCGCGAGTGGTTAGGGTCCAAAACCGGAAAATGAAGAATCAGGAAAACATAGCCGTCCTCGCGGTCAATGATCGGCCGCTGGGCGTTAGCTTTGGCCGAGGAAGCTCTTAATTGCGCTAGCTTAAAGCCATAATTTTTCCGCAAATATTCAATTTCCGCCTTGCCGGCGTTGTTAATATTTATCCAGTCAATCGCCTGGGTTTTTTGCGGATTGGAAATTATAACCTGCTGGATGTTTTTGGAAATTTTTTTAAAGTTGGACATTGGAGATGTGGATAAGAGATTTAGTTGGTTATATTATAGCATAATTATTTATTATTGTCATTGCGAGTTTTTGAAAAAAACGAAGCAATCTCAGGTTCGTAGCGCTTAATCAGAGATTGCCGCGTCGCTTGTGCTCCTCGCAATGACAAGAAATTTTAAAGTATTTTAATTTATATTGTTTTATGTTATAATATTGACACTTAGAGAAAAGTAATTTTTTTAATTTTATGGCCGATATCAAGCCGGCTAAATTGGTGGAAAGCCTGGAGTCTTT
>MNZH01000038.1 GCA_001873515.1 Parcubacteria group bacterium CG2_30_45_37
GCGCGCTGAATTGTTTCTTTGGCTTTTTCAACTTTTTCCTCTTCACCCCGAGCCGTCATCCAATGATAGCCGGCGTAAAGCATTAACACTAAAAAAATCATGCCGATTAAAGCCAAAGCTCCACTTATTACGGCACCAACGATTCCTGATATGCTATTTTCACCTGCTACAGTAGCATATGGTCCATTTTTCGTTCCCACTTCTCCTAACTTATCCAGAGCCGCATTATCGGCTAAAGTCATGGCCGGAAATATAATTACGGCCAATAAACCGGAAATTAAAATATATTTTATTTTTTTATTTATCATAGCTAAATCAATCTATAAATTATTTGGCTACTGGCGCGGTGTTTGTCGTCGGCTTAAGCGCTTTGCCGCCCAAGACATCAATTACATAATAACTGATGGCATACGCCGCAATGACGATAACTAAGCCGATAATGGCCGCGGTTAAAGTATCTTTGGCTTTAGTGACTTTTTCTTCTTCTCCTTGAGCCGTCATCCAGTTATAACCGGCGTAAATCGCCAAGCCCAGAAAAACCACGCCCACGAAAGTTAACGCCGTGGTAATGACTTGAGAAATTATACCCTCTACGCCAAACTCGTCCGTATTATACCCCGCGCCATTATCGCCTGCTACCTGATCAAGCGGACCATTGGCTTCAAAAGCATTATTTAAATTATCTATTGCGGCATAGCAAAAAATTGGACTTAACAGAATGAACGACAAAATTAAAATTAAAGCTAAATTTTTTAAACTTATGATTTTACCCATAAAGTTGCCATTAGTTGCGTGATAGAATACGCGCCCAAAACCGCCACCAAGCCGATAACCGTGTAAATTATAATATTTTTGGCTTTTTCCACTTCCTGCTCGTTGCCGCGCGCCAGCATCCATAAATAACCGGCGTAAATCATCAGGCCGAGAAAAACTACGCCCAGAAAAACCGTTGCTATATTTAATACTTTGCCTATTTTTTGCGGCAAAGATCGTGGATCTGTTAATTTATATCCAATTGCTCCTCCAGTTTTATCAAAACCATCCCAAAACGATGATGCTGCTGATATTTTTATAATATTCGCGTTAAAAAAAAGATTGCTGAATAAAATAATGCCGACTGTAAAATAAAATACTTTTTTCATAATCATAAGGTATTATTATTTTATGGCTCAACCGGCGATACAGCCGTTCCGATATATTCGGTTATGGCGTAAGCGGCCAATACTATTACCAACCCAATAACCGCGGCGATTATAATATCTTTAGCTTTAGTCGCGGTCTGCTCATTGCCCATGGAAAACATCCAGGTATAGCCGCCGTAAATCATCAAAATGAAAAAAGCCACGCCTAAAAAAGCCAAAGCCGCGCCCACTACTTTGCCGATAGTTTCTGATAAGGTTGGAGTTTTTGTTACGTCCTTAACGCCATAACCAATATTGCCGGTTGCATTCAGCCCTGCCTCGGCTTTTTGCGCTCCGGTCCCCTCCGCCAACCCCACTTGCGCCGCTATTAAAAATGACAAAACCAACAGCAGTATGGAAAATAGGATTTTATGTTTTAATAAATGCATATAAAACATCTGTCATTGCGAGGAGCGTAAGCGACGCGGCAATCTCCGGTTAAGCGCACAGAACCTGAGATTGCTTCGCTCTTTTCAGTCGCTCGCAATGACAATATGAACGAAAACTTACGCCGTGGCCATAATCAGCTGGGTTAAGACAAAATTGGCGATAGCGAACGCGGCCAAAATAATAATCAGCCCAATCACGCCGGCCACCAATAATTTTCTGGCTTCGGTTATTTTATCTTCGCTGCCGCCAGCCGTCATCCATTTAAAACCCGCGTACAAAATCAAGCCCACGGCGATGATGCCCAGAAAGCCCAAGGCCACGTTAATGACCGAAGCCGCGATGCCGCGCGGGTCGCGCTCGTCCAAACCGGTAATTTCCTGAATTTTATTCTTTTTATCCTCATCGCCCCAGGGATTAACCGGATAGCCGCTGGCGGCCAGGACGGGCAGAGTCAACTGTGTCGCCAGAACGACCAACAGGCAAAAAAAGATAATTTTAGATTTTTTAAAAAAAAACATAAAATTTCTGGATTGCGGGTCACCAGCCTCGCCTAGCGAGTCTAGGCGGGAGCCCGCAATGACAATATATAGATCTTCCGCCGCTCCGTCCGCGAAACTTTTCCCGGACGAGGCGGCGGCCCCCGAAAATTCGAGGAACCGCTTTATTCTTAATACCGGTATTAAGAATAATTTATTCAGCTACCGCGGCGCTTAACTGCGTTAAGACAAACGACGCGATAGCGAAAGAAGCTAAAATGATGATTAAGCCGATAATGCCGGCCATGATTAATTTTTTGGCTTCGCCAACCTTATCCTCGTTGCCGCCGGCCGTCATCCATTTAAAGCCGCCCAATAAAATTATCACCACGGCGACAATGCCTAAAAAGCCTAAAATTATATTGATCACCTGCGCGGCAATGTCTCGCGGGTCTCTTTCTCCCAGCCCGGTGGCGTCGGAAATCACGCCGGCGCCTTCAGGATTGCCGGTCTGCGTTCCCCAAACATCCGGACCACCCGAACCGGTAGTCACCGCCAACGCCGGCAGAGAAGCCGCGAAAACAAAGGTCGAGGCGACCGCCACCAAAATTAGGGATAATGTTATAAATTTTTTCATTTTTCACCTCCCCTCTCTCTTAAATGCGCATCAAGCGCATTCAATTAATATTAAATTTTAACCTTAATTGTATTTTACCATAAATTGATTTTCCTTCCAATAGCTGATATAATTTTTCTACCCGCCCAGTTAAATCCGCTCGCCCGGCGCAATCATTTCGAGATTCGAAGCATGCTCCAGGGGGCGAGCGGAAATTTGCGGAGCAAATTTATTTAACGGGGTAAATTTATGACCATTTCCTACTATTCGCGCAACTTTAAGTCGCCTCAGGGCTGGCGCAAGCCGCCCAAAAAATATTTCGTGCATAAAGCCGGCCGCGCTCCAGCCTCGCCAAAAAAAACCGGCCGCCATTGGCTTGATAAATTCAAGACGCCGAAATTTTTATTTTATTGCGCTCTAATTTTTTTGTTTTTGTGTTTTGCCGGCTATTTTTACTTAACCTATAACCTGCCCGACCCCAACCGCCTGTCCGAGCGGCAAGTGCCGGAAAGCACTAAAATCTACGACCGCAGCGGCGCCACCATTCTTTACGAAATCCACGGCGACCAGAAGCGCACCCTGGTTAATTTGAAAGACATCCCGGACGACGTCAAAAACGCCACCATCGCCATTGAAGACAAAGATTTCTATAAACACTCCGGCTTCAGCCTGTGGGCGATTTTCCGCACCCTGGTAACCGACATCCTGTTCGGCAAACGGGCCGGCGGCTCCACTCTAACCCAGCAATTCGTTAAAAACGCCATTTTAACCAACGAATTTTCTTTCAGCAGAAAAGCCAAAGAGATTATTCTGGCTTACCGCATTGAAAAAAAGTTTTCCAAAGACGAAATTTTGCAAATGTACTTTAACGAAATCCCTTACGGTTCAACCGCTTACGGCGTGGAAGCGGCCAGCCGGATGTATTTCGGAAAGAGCGCTCGCGACGTCAACCTGGCCGAAGCCGCGGTCCTGGCCGCCATCCCCCAGGCCCCCAGCCGCTACTCGCCCTTCGGGCGGCCGAACAAAGACCTGCTCCTGTCTCGGCAAAAATACATCCTCGGCTTAATGGCGGAATATGGCTATATTTCAGCCAAAGAAGCCGAGGCCGCGAAAAATGAAGAGGTGAAATTCAAGGCTCCGTCCGCCAATATGATTGCCCCGCATTTTGTCATGTATGTTAAGGAAATCTTGGCGGACAAATACGGGGAGAAAACCGTAGAGCAAGGCGGTCTAAAAATTTACACCACGCTTGACCTGTACAAACAAAAAATCGCCGAAGAGGTGATTAACGAAAAGGCGCCAGCCAACGAAAAAACCTATCAGGCCACTAACGCCGCTCTGGTGTCGCTTGACCCCAAAACCGGCCAAGTGCTGGCCATGGTGGGCTCAAAAGACTATTTTAACGATGAAATTGACGGCCAGGTTAACGTCACGCTTCAGCCCCGCCAGCCCGGCTCGTCTTTTAAGCCAATCGTCTATACCGCCGCCTTCAGCAAAGGCTATACGCCCGACACCGTGCTTTACGACGTGGTAACTAATTTTTCCACTGACCCGGCCAAACCTTACGAGCCGCATAACTATGACTCCAAGGAGCACGGCCCAGTGACCATGAGGCAGGCTTTGGCCGGCTCGTTGAACATTCCGGCGGTTAAAACCATTTACCTCGCCGGCATTGACAACGTTATCGGCCTGGCGCAAAACCTGGGCTATACCACTCTAAACGACAGAAATCGCTTCGGCTTATCGTTGGTTTTGGGCGGCGGCGAAGTCAAACTCTTAGAACATACTAACGCTTTCAGCGCCTTTGCCCGCGAAGGCGTTAAGCGCCGGCCGGCCGTAATCCTTAAAGTTGAAGACGGCAGCGGCAAAGTACTGGAAGAGTTTGCCGACCAGGAGCAAAAAGTTTTAGAGCCCCGGCTAGCCCGCCTAACCAACAGCATTCTGTCGGACAACAACGCCCGAGCTTATATTTTCGGCGCCAACAAGTATTTGACTTTGGGCTCACGGCCGGTGGCGACTAAAACCGGCACCACCAACGATTACCGCGACGCCTGGACCATCGGCTACACGCCTTCGCTCGTCACCGGCGTCTGGGTGGGCAATAACGACAACCGAGAAATGAAGCGCGGCGCCGACGGCTCAATGGTAGCGGCGCCGATTTGGCATGACTTTATGGACCGGGTGCTGGGCAATACGCCGATTGAATATTTTAACGCTCCGGAGCCAATTAGCACCGGCAAACCGGTCCTAGACGGAGCGATTGACCAGGAAATAACCGTAAAAATTGACAAGTTTTCCGGCCAGCTGGCTAATGAGAACACGCCGGCCAGCGCCATCGTGGAAAAACAATTCAGACAAACGCATGATATCCTTTTTTACGTTAACAAAGACGACCCGCGCGGCCCGGCGCCGATCGACCCCAAAACCGATCCGCAATATGATTTATGGGAAAAAGCCTTAGCGGCTTGGGCGCAAAAACAAGGTATTGTTAATTCGGCGCCGCCAACCGAAGCTGATAACGTCCACCGGGCCGATCTTCTACCCACCATCTCAATCCTCTACCCAGCCGATAAGCAAACCATTACCAGCCAGACCTTGGCTGCGCAAATCGCGGCCGCCGCGCCCAATGGAGTTAACCGGGCCGAATATTATGTTGACGGCTATTTATTTGACACCGTAATAGCCGCCCCTTTCAGTTTAAGCAAGTCGGTAAGCGCCCTAATTAACGGCCAGCATGAATTAACGGTTAGAGTTTGCGACGCGGTTGATAATTGCGCGGCGCAAAAAATCAGCTTTAATTTAATCAACAATTCGGCGCCGAAAAAACTAAACATCGGCGCCTCCTTAACCCAGCCGGCGCCGGACGCCAACCTGTTTAAATACGATTTTCCCGTTCCACTTAAAGCCGCGGTAGTTAATTCGGAACAGGTGGCAGCCGTGGTGTTTTATCTGAAAGATTCTTCAGGCAATCCGAGGCAGTTGGCGCAGAGCCAAGTTAAAGATTCGTCCGCGGCCGCCAACCTGCCCGGACCGCTCGCCCCTGGCGCTTACAAGCTTTACGCCCAGGCGCGCGGCTGGCAGCGCCAAACCGCCACCAGCGCGGAAATCACCATTTACGTGAAAAGCCTGCCGCAAACCGCCGCGGCCAGCTCCACCCCGGTAGCGGCGCAATAAACGCATAATAAAAAAACCGCGGGCTCTGGGCCCGCGGTTTTTTTATTCACCGATACTATTGTTTTATGGGCATGATGATATAAAGATAGCCGTTGTCTTTCTCCGGCCTTAACACGCAGGGCGTATTGGAATCAATCACCTCTAACTTAACGGTTTCGCTTTCAATATTGCTTAAGCCTTCCAGCAAATAACGATAATTAACCACGATGCTGTTATCGTCGCCGGTTACCTTAGCCGCTAAATTAGTAATATTTTCTCCGGTTTGACCGGAGACTGAAGAAACCACCACCTGATTTTTGCCCACCGGAAAATCAAGATTGACGTCGTTAATGCCGGTTTTAGAAAACAATGAAGCCAGTTTAACCGCTCGAATCAGCTCTTGGCGGTCAATGGTAATTTTGGTTTTACTGCTGGTGGGAATAATCTGCTGGTAGTCCGGATACTGGCCCTCAATTAAGCGCGACACCAGTTCGGCTGAACCATAAGTAAATAAAATTTGGTTGCTGGAAAGATAAAGCCTCAACTCCTGGCCGCCGCCCTCCACTTCGTCGCCTAAATCAACCGACAAAACCCTTAGCAATTCTTGCAGGGTTTTCGCCGGTATAATTATTTTTTTCTCTTCTTCGCTGGTGGATTTAATTTGAATCTTTTTTTCCGCCAAGCGGTAGCTGTCGGTGGCCGCGATCGTTAGGTTGTTGCCGGCGAAAATGAACAAAACGCCGGACAACTCCAGTCTGGTTTCGCTGATTGCGGTGGCAAAAATTACTTGAGAAATCGCTTTTTTCACCGCCTCGGCCGGCACACTGAAGTAATTTTTTCTGTCCACCTCTGGGATTAAGGGGAATTCTTCGGCCGACTGTCCCTTTATTTTGGCCTGATAATTTTCACCGTCCACCAATAAGTCGTCACCCCTTTGTTCTAGGCCGATTTTTTTATTGGGCAATAGATTAACGCAATCGGAAATTATTTTTGAATTCGCGGTAAAAGCGCCCTCAACCTCAATTTTGCCCCGAACCACGCTGGTTATGCCGATTTCCAGGTTGGTGGCGACTAGCCTAATTTTGCCTTGTTCCGCTTTAAGTAAAATGTTATTTAAAATCGGCAGATTAATATTTTTACCGGCCACATGGCCGACCAAAGCCAGTCCCTGTTTTAAGTTTTCCTGCAGACTAAAAATTTTCATAAGGGTGATTATAATTTATAATTTTATAAATTAATTAAGAACTAACAATAATAATAAGGTTGTTGATAAGTCGCGGCCACGGCGGTTGGCCGCTTAGGTTTGATTAATTTTTAAAATTTGGTTTGGGGGCGGGGCGTTGATAATTACTTGACTCGCTTGACGGTTGGTGGATAAAAACGGCTTGTCAAAAAATCATCCCCGGAGAATCAACAAACCAAACCAAGTCTTTCCTCAAGATATTAACAGCTGTAAATCAATTGCTTGATTGAATTAATGTTTTGCCTAACCCGTTCGTCGTCTTGGTATTCTTTTTCCATTTTGTTAAAAGCGTGCATGGCAGTGGTGTGGTCGCGGCCGCCCAATTCCTGGCCGATGGATGGGTAAGAAGCGTTGATTTCTTTGCGCATCAAATACATCACGATTTGCCTGGGTATCACTAACTCTTTTTTGCGGCTCTGGCCGGTTAAATCTTTAATATTGATGTCAAAAAATTTCGCCACGGCGTCAATGATGGTTTTGGGCGTGGTTGATTTGGTTTGGAAATTGGAAATAACGCCGGCTAAAACGTTTTTGGTTGATTCAATTGAGGGCAGCGAGTTGTTAAATTCATAATAAGCGATCAGCCGATTCAAAGCGCCCTCCAACTCGCGAATGTTGTTAGTAATATTATCGGCAATATAAGTCAAAATTTCTCGGTCAAGCTTGTAATTTTTTTCCCGGCACTTGGCTTCCAAAATAGCGATTCTGGTCTCCAGGTCGGGCGAGCTGATGTCGGCGATCAGGCCCCACTCAAAGCGGGACAAGAGCCTTTTTTCTAAGGCCGGGATGGCTTTGGGCGGCCGGTCGGAGGAAATTACGATTTGTTTATTGGTTTGGTGCAGTTCGTTGAAAGTGTGGAAAAATTCCTCTTGGGTGCCGTCTTTGCCGCCCATAAAATGAATGTCGTCAATTAACAAAAGGTTAATATTGCGGTAGTGGTCTTTAAAACCTTTGGCTTGGCCGTTTCTGACTGCCTGGACGTAATCGTTGGTGAATCTTTCGCAGGAAACATAAAGAATTTTATCGGTTTTTTTGGACAATTCGTGGCCGATCGCTTGCAGCAAGTGGGTTTTACCTAAACCCACGCCGCCGTAAATGAACAAGGGGTTATAGGCGTGGCCCGGATTAGCGGCGACGGCCTGGCAGGCCGCGTGCGCCAGCTCGTTATTTTTTCCCACGATAAAATTATCAAAAACATAGCGGTTGTTCAGTCCGAAGCGATTAACGATTTTTGGTTTGTTGTCAACGATGCTCTCGGTTTTTGCTTTTTTCGCGAAAGCTTCGGCTGGCGATTCTTTTCTGGCTTCCACTTTGTATAAAATTTCTTTAATTTCGGCCGAACCGACGCTTTTAAAAGCATTGGCGATTTCTTTATGGTATTTTTTTTCCAGCCAGGCTTTGGTGAAAGTGTTGGGCACGCAAATAATTACCCGGTTGTTTTCCAGCGAGGAGATAAAAGTGTTTTTAAACCAGGTGGTGAAGTTGGCGCGAGACAGGCTAAGCTCAATTTCGCCTAAAATCGCTTGCCAAAGCTGTTCATTATTCATAGCCGGGGAAAAATTATGATTTAATTTTGGGCCGCGAGATAAGTTCATTTGCCATTATACCAGTTGGATTATAAATGTAAAATGGAGATTAGTGTAGACAAGCTGTGAACAAAAGGTGGACAAACCAAAAAGTTTGACTTTGTCTGGTGTAAATGTTATGTTTTATTCAGAATTCACCCGGTTAAATCCGCTTTGCGGAAATTTGCAAAGCAAATTTATTTAACAGGGCAAAAATTTATTATTAAAAAATCGTTTATGCCGAAAAGGACTTATCAGCCGAATAAACGGCGAGCCAAGAAAAAACATGGTTTTAGAAAAAGAATGCTGACCAAAAACGGGCGCCAGACGTTGAAAAGAAGAAGAGCCAAGGGCCGAAACAGATTAAGCAAATAACCGAAGAAGACAACAACAAATATATGTTAGCAAAACCGCAGCGCTTGGCAAGAGACAAGGATTTTAAAAAAGTTTTTGAGCAAGGCCGGTCATGTTATAGTAAACGGTTGGGCGTAAAAGTAATAAATAATCAGCGGCCGAAAAATCGTTACGGTATTATAATTAGCGCTAAGGTTAGTAAAAAAGCAGTAGAAAGAAACCGACTGAAAAGGCAAATCAGCCAGATTTTAAAGGGGTTAGACAAAAGCTTGGCGCCGGGCCTTGATTTGGCCGTGGTGGTTTTGCCGGCAATGCCGGGACAGGAATTTAAAGCCGTTAAAAATGAGTTGGAAAAAATTTTGGAAAAATTAAAATTGTTTAGATAAAATCAGCATGGATCGGTTTTATCCGCGCTATCTGGTCGTAAAAATTTTAAAGGTTTATCAAAAAACCCTGTCGTTTGACCATGGCGTTTTTAAATTTTTATACCCTCATGGTTTTTGCCGTTTCCGGCCAACCTGTTCGGATTATGCCATTGAAGCCATTTCTAAATATGGGATTTTTAAAGGCGGAGTCAAGGCCGGCTGGCGCGTTTTACGCTGCCATCCGTTCAGCGCCGGCGGCAACGACCCGGTAAAATAAAAAACTTTCAAAAAATATAATGTATCAAATTAAAATTTTATAGCAGACCAAGTCCTACGGCCATAAAATTTTAATTTGATTTATATATGGCAACAATTTTTCAGACCATTTTTTATCAGCCAATTCTTAATCTGCTGGTTTTTTTGTATAACATCATCCCGGGCCAAGATATCGGTTTGGCCATTATTTTAATGACCGTTGTCATTAAGTTGATTTTATTGCCGTTGTCCAAGCAATCAATCAAATCGCAAAAAGCTTTGCAGGAACTGCAGCCTAAGATTGAGGAGATAAAGAAAAAACACGCCAACAAAGAAGAGCAGGGCCGGGCCATGATGCAGCTTTATAAACAAGAAAAAGTTAATCCGTTTTCTTCTTGCCTGCCGCTGTTGGTCCAGCTACCGTTTTTATGGGCGGTTTTCCGGGTTTTTCGGGACGGCTTAAATAA
>MNZH01000015.1 GCA_001873515.1 Parcubacteria group bacterium CG2_30_45_37
TTCTTTTTGTCTTTGGCTTCGGTCATGTTGCTTGATATTTTAATTAAATATGCATTATAACCCCCCAGCAAAATTTGCTGGGGGGGCAAAATGTCTACTTAATAATCTTGGTTACCACGCCGGCGCCCACGGTGCGTCCGCCTTCGCGGATGGCGAATCTCATCTTTTCTTCCAAAGCAATCGGGGCGATTAATTTGACTTTCAAATTAACCGTGTCGCCCGGCATAACCATCTCGGTGCCTTCCGGCAATTCAACTTCGCCGGTAACGTCGGTGGTGCGGATATAGAACTGCGGCTTATAGCCTTTGAAAAACGGCTTATGGCGTCCGCCTTCTTCTTTGGTTAAGACGTAGACTTCGCCTTCATATTCGGTGTGCGGATGAACCGTGCCCGGTTTGGCCAAAACTTGGCCTCTTTCCACTTCGTCCTTTTTGATGCCGCGAAGCAGCACGCCGGCGTTATCGCCGGCCCGCCCTTCATCCAATGATTTATTGAACATTTCAATGCTGGTGACTACGGTCTTCCGGGTATCTCTTAAACCGATAATTTCCACTTCTTCGTTGATTTTAATTATGCCTCTTTCAATTCTGCCGGTAACCACGGTGCCGCGGCCTTCAATGGAGAAAATATCTTCAACCGGCATCAAGAACGGCTTATCGGTTTCGCGCTTGGGTTCGGGAATATATTCATCCAGGGCTTTGGTCAAATCTAAAATCGCCTGGCCGTACTCGCCCGAAGGATTTTCCAAGGCCTTTAAGGCGCTACCCCTGATGATCGGCGTCGTATCGCCCGGGAACTCGTACTTTTTCAGCAAATCGCGGATTTCTTCTTCAACTAAATCGATCAACTCTTTATCTTCAACCATGTCGCATTTGTTTAAAAATACCACGATGTAAGGCACGCCAACCTGCCTGGCCAAAAGAATGTGTTCTCTGGTCTGGGGCATTGGTCCGTCAGTGGCCGCCACCACTAAAATCGCGCCGTCCATTTGGGCCGCGCCGGTGATCATGTTTTTCACATAATCAGCATGGCCGGGGCAGTCAACGTGAGCATAATGCCTTTTTTCGGTTTCATACTCAACATGGCAAGTGGCGATGGTGATGCCGCGCTCGCGCTCTTCCGGCGCCGCATCAATCTGGTCGACGCTCTTATCAGACGCTTTAAAGCCTTTGCTTTTTAGAACGGCCAGCATAGCCGCGGTCAAGGTGGTTTTGCCATGGTCAACATGGCCGATAGTTCCCACGTTAAGGTGGAGCTTGGTGCGTTCAAATTTTTCCGTCATATTTATGTTTCCTTCAACGGCCCCCTCTCGGGGTTACTAGCCCAAACGGGCGCGCCAACCGTCTTTTATATAATTATTTATCAAAAAATTACCTCTTCCAGGTACTGCCGGTCTTCTTCAATTATTTCTTCGGCATTGACTTTTCTGGTTGGCGGAATCGTCCAGCCCCGCTTGGCCTTTTTAATTATTCTTTCAATCGATTCCGGCCGGTCATTGTCTTCTGGGAAATTTTCAGTTTGCGGATTTTCCAGATCGCCCAAACTGCCGTTAAAATCCTGCTCACTTTTCCAAATTGCAATATCGCGATTTATTTTATCAAGTAATTCATCTTCTGTCAAGCCGCGAATTTCGCTTTTACCTAAAACCAAATTTTCATAATCTTTTACCGACATTACCACAAAAATATTATCCGGTTTAGAACTGTCAAAAACAATTAACCGGTCACCGGTTTTCTTGGACAAATTAATGGCTTTTGCGAGTTGGTCCTGCATAGGGGCGATTAATATTTAGAATATTAACATTATATATTCTAATTTAGCTAATTGTCAAACAAATCCGTTAGGAGACTTACTTCTTCTCTTTCTCCCCAATAATCTCTTCGGCCACGTTCCTGGGCACCTCGCTGTAATAGCCGAATTCCATGGTGTAGCTGGCCCGGCCCTGGGTCATTGACCTTAGCTGGGTGGCGTAGCCGAACATTTCCGATAACGGCACTTTGGCTTTAATGAATTTAACCGCAGCCCGGTCGCCCATTTCTTCTATTTGCGCTCTTTTGGAATTTAAATCGCCGATAACCTCGCCCATGAATTCTTCCGGCGTTACCGCTTCGACCTTCATAATCGGCTCCAGAATTACCGGACCGGCGCGCTTACAGCCGTCCTGAAAAGCCAGGGAGCCGGCAATTTTAAAAGCCGCCTCGGAAGAATCCACTTCATGATAGGAGCCGTCAAACACCGCCACTTTAACGTCTACAATCGGATAGCCAGCCAAAATGCCGCGGTCCAAAGCTTCTTTAACGCCTTTGGCAATGGCTGGAATATATTCGCGCGGAATAGCGCCGCCTTTGACTTCGTCAATAAATTCAAAACCTTTGCCCGCTTCATTGGGTTCAACCCGGAGCCAGCAATGGCCGTATTGGCCGCGGCCGCCGGATTGTTTAATGTACCTGCCTTCGGCTTCAGCGGATTTTTTTATGGTTTCGCGGTAAGCCACTTGCGGCTTGCCCACGTTGGCTTCAACTTTAAATTCGCGTTTCATCCGGTCAACAATGATGTCCAAATGCAACTCGCCCATGCCACCGATAATGGTCTGCATGGTTTCTTCGTCGCTTCTGACCCGGAAAGTCGGGTCTTCTTCAGCTAATTTAACCAAAGCCATGCCCATCTTCTCCTGGTCGGCTTTAGTTTTCGGCTCAATGGCAATATAGATAACCGGCTCGGGAAAAGTGATTGATTCCAGCACCACCGCCCGGCTTTCAGCGCATAAAGTATTGCCCGTGGTCGTGCCTTTTAAACCGATGGCGGCGGCGATTTCCCCGGAATAGACCGCTTGGACTTCTTCGCGGTGATTAGCGTGCATCCTGACGATGCGGCCGATTCTTTCTTTAATGCCGGTAGAAGTGTTTAAAACATAAGAGCCTGACTTCAAAACGCCGCTATAGACCCTGATAAAACATAATTTGCCCACATACGGGTCAGTGGCAATCTTAAAAGCCAAAGCCGCGAACGGCTCCTCGTCAGACGGCTTGACTTCAATTTTCTTCTCTTTGTCGTCCGCAGCAAAACCGACAAGCGGCGGCACTTCCAATGGCGAAGGCAGATATTCCACCACCGCGTCCAATAAAAATTGCACGCCCTTATTTTTTAAAGCGCTGCCGCAGAGCACGGGCACGATTTTACCCGCGACCACGGCCTGACGCAAAACCTTTTTTAAATCGGCAATGGCCAATTCTTCGCCGGCCAGGTATCTTTCCATCAGCTTCTCGTCGTTTTCCACGATCGCTTCAATCAGTTTGGCGCGATATTCTTCGGTTTTATCTTTCATGTCGGCCGGCACGTCCATGTCTTCCCATTTAGTGCCCAGTTCATCCTGATAGACCCGCGCTTTTCTTTCAAACAGGTCAATAATGCCCCTAAATTGGTCTTCGGCGCCGATGGGCAGCTGAACCGGGTGGGCCTGTTTGGTTAATCTTTTATAAATTGAGTCCAGGTCGGCGTAAAAATTCGCGCCCGTCCTGTCCATTTTGTTAATAAAAGCGACGCGCGGCACATGATATTTATCAGCCTGATGCCAGACGGTTTCCGACTGCGGCTCCACCCCGGCCACGCCGTCAAACACCACCACGCCGCCGTCCAAGACGCGCAAAGAGCGTTCAACTTCGGCCGTAAAATCCACGTGTCCGGGCGTATCAATTAAATTAATGCGGCAGTCCTTCCAAAAACAGGTCGTGGCCGCGGAAGTTATGGTAATACCGCGTTCCTGTTCCTGCTCCATCCAGTCCATTTCGGCCGCGCCTTCATGCACCTCGCCGATTTTATGCTTTTTACCGGTATAAAAAAGAACGCGCTCGGAAACCGTGGTTTTGCCGGCGTCAATGTGGGCGATAATGCCGATGTTACGTGTTTTTTCCAGTGAGTACTCTCGTGGCATAAATTATCTGGCAAAATGAGCGAAGGCCTTGTTGGCTTCGGCCATGCGGTGCACTTCGGCCCGCTTTTTCATGGCCGCGCCTTCGCCTCTGGCCGCGTCCATGATTTCCATGGCCAGCTTTTCCGCCATGGGCTTGCCTTTTCTGGCCCGGGCCGCGGTAATCAGCCAGCGGCTGCCTAGGTTAAAGCGCCGTTCGCCTCTGACCTGAAACGGAATTTGGTAGTTGGCGCCGCCGATGCGCCGGCCGCGAATTTCCAGTAGCGGACTGACCTGCTTTAAGGCTTTGTTAAAAACATGGCGCGGGTCCTGCTTGGTCGCGTCTTTAATAATCTCAAAACAACCGTAGACGATTTGCTGCGCCACGGTTTTTTTGCCCCGCTCCATGATGTAATTAATGAATTTGGCGATTTCCGGATCGTTAAACTTGGCTTCCGGCTGAATTTTTCTTTTGGAAACTGCTTTTCCTCTCATAGATTATTGTTTAGGCATTTTGGCGCCATACCGGCTCCTTGATTGCTTCC
>MNZH01000051.1:0-4227 GCA_001873515.1 Parcubacteria group bacterium CG2_30_45_37
TCGGTTACTTTAGTTTTTTTGAACAAGCGTGATTTGCGGATAAACACAATATCGGTTTTAAATTTGTCCGCAAAAGTTTCCACCCATTTGGTTTTGCCCAGGTCGGCCGTGCCGAAAATAAAATCTTTAAGTTTTAAATCCGCGATCGCTTCGGTTAAAACCCGCTCGGCATAAAGCTCATAGCGCGAACAGTCGCCCTCAAAGTAATGCAAAATTCCCGAAGTATGCAAATCCAGCATTAAAAAAACATTGCCCCGATCGGTTCCCGCGATATTGGACAGGCGGCGCGCGTTAATCTTGGCCGAGACGATTTCTCCGGGAAAAACCGCGCGCTCCATCGTTGAGTAGCCGAAAAATGGAATTACAAAAATTCTTCTGGCCGTGCCGGCCGCGGCCAAAGCCTGGCCGATTTTTTCCAGTTCGTCAAAATTTTTATCCGAATTGGTGCTGGCCACAAAAATCGCGGTTTTACCCAATAAATCACCGGGGTCGTTAATTTCCAACCGATGGTAAAGCTCGCCGTCGCCGAAAGTAAAACGGATAATTTTCCCGGTAGCCACGCCCAGCTGCTTGGCGATCAATTCGGCGAAATAAGCCGAATCCAAAGTGGAATAAATTAAAATGTTTTTCATATAAGGGATGATTAAGCCTGACAATGCGCGCCGGCAGTAAAATCAATTTTTGGTATGACTTCAAGCAGAAGTTTTTTGGCATTATCAGAATTATCTTTCATCACCCGGGTGATAATTTCCCAGCTGACCGCTTCTTCACCCTGGCGCCAGCAGTCGTAATCCGTGGACATGGCGAACTTGGCGTAGCAGATGCCCAGTTCGCGCGCCAAAATCACCTCCGGCACGGTTGACATATTTATGACATCGCCGCCGATCATCTTAAAAAAACGGCTTTCGGCGCGAGTGGAAAAACGCGGGCCTTCAATGGTAACAATTGTTCCGGTCGCGTGATAAGGAATTTTCAATTTTTGCGCACCCGCAATCAATAATTGCCGCAAATTAACGCAAAACGGCTCAGCCATGGGCGTATGCACGATTTTTTCTTCAAAATTTTCGGGTCATCCAGGCCGTTGCCGCCGATAATGTCGTCAATTAAAACCACCTTTTCGCCCGGTTTAACCGCGTCTCGGTGCATCTCAACGGTATTGCTGGCGTATTCCAACGTATATTCCTGTGCCAAGCAGCGCCAAGGCAGTTTGCCTTTTTTGCGCACGATCGCCAAGCCGGTGTTTAACTTATAGGCCACTGGCGCGGCTAATAAAAAGCCGCGCGCGTCGATGCCCACCACTTTATCAATTTCTTTCCCGCTAAAAGGCGCGGCCAAAAGGTCAATCACTTGTTTAAAAGCGTCTTTATCTTCCAGCAAAGTGGTGATGTCTTTAAAATTCACGCCCGGCTTGGGCCAATCAGGTATTTCTCTAATTTTCGATTTTAAGTCCATAAAAAATTTATTTTAAGACGCCTTTTATAATTTTAACCATGGCCTGGTTGGCGCCCGGTTTCATGGCCTGTTTAATATTTTTTGCCAATTGCTCGCGCCGGTTGCCGGCTAACAGCAAAGCTTTTATCATCTCAATAAAATTTGCCGGCGCCAAATATTTTTGCTCAACCACCACGGCCGCTTGGTTATTCTTAAAATAATCCGCGTTGGCCTGCTGGTGCGACTCCGGCATCGGGATGATTATGACCGGCTTGGCCAGATACGACAACTCGGACAAAAAACTCATACCGGCGCGCGTCATCACCACCTCGGCCAGCTTCATGGCCGCGGCCATTTTTTCCGCATCCAAAAATTCAAAAACTTCATAATTCTTACTGCTAACTTCTAATTTCTTACTTTTATTTTTTCCGGTCACATGAATAATCTGGCAAAACTTAGTCAATTCGCCCAAACTTTCCGCCATCAACTTATTTATCGCCAGCGCTCCGGTTCCGCCACCCAAAATTAAAACCACGGGCAGTTCGTAATTTATATTTGGAAATTGCCCGTCTCGCCGAAGCCAAGCCGAGGCGGAGAAATTGGAAATTGGAAATTCCAGGCTCCGCCTGGTCGGATTGCCCGTCCAGACCGCCTTCTGGCCGTAATCTTTTAGCGAATTTTCAAAAGTGACCGTCACTATTTTAGCAAACGGCGCCATTAATTTATTGGCCAGACCGGGGAGGATATCCTGCTGATGAATTAACACCGGCACGCGTAAAAACCAAGCCGCCCAGACCACGGGCACGCTCACAAAACTGCCCGCGCTCATGACCAAGTCGGGACGCCATTTTAACATAATAAAAACCGCCTGCCAAAAACCTAATTTTATCAAAAATAAATCCAGCAGATTCTTAAAAGAAAAATAGCGCCGCCATTTGCCGCCGCTGATTGCCTTAAACTTAATCCCCGCCGGCTTCACCATCTCGCGCTCCGGGCCAAACTTGGTGCCCAGCCAAAGAAATTCAAAACCCGCTCCCTCTCCTTGCCAAGGAGAGGGTTGGGGTGAGGTTAATTCGTCAAAAACCGCCAACAGCGGCGCCACCGACCCGCCGCTGCCGCCACCGGTTAACAATATTTTATATTTTTTATCTTTATAATCCATAAGCCTTAAACAGCAAAGCTATGAATTGATAAGATTAGCTTATTTTTCAACTCATGTCGTTTATTTGCCAAACAATTTTTCCAGCCGCGTCATGCATGAGAACCTCCCCTAACCCCTCCTTGTCAGGAGGGGAATTTATTTTTACCTTCCCTGCCGGCTGATATTATTTAAAATCCCAACCGCGGCCAAAGCCGCCATCATGGCCGAGCCGCCATAGCTGATCAGGGGCAGAGGCACGCCGGTCATGGGCATAATATTAACCATGCCGCCGATATTTATCAAGGCCTGCATGGTGAGCCAGCTGACAATGCCCACGGCTAAAATTTTTCCGAAATCGTCAGGCGCCCGCCTGGCGATGCTCAAGCCCCTATAAAAAAGCGCCAAATACAAACCGATTAAGATAACCGAGAAAATAAAACCGGCCTCTTCGCTGAAGATGGGAAAAATGGCGTCATTTTGCGCTTCCGGCAAATAAAGAAATTTCTGCCGGGAATCGCCCAGCCCCCGGCCCCAAAAACCGCCCGAACCCACGGCGATTAATGACTGATTAATTTGATAGCAATGTTCTTTGGGCGAAAATGACGGGTCAAACAAACATTTAAAGCGGTTGGCTTGATAAGGATAAACGTTAACCATAATGGCTAAAGCCATAAAGCCCAATAAAATCAAACCGACAATATGCTTCAATTTGCCGCCGCCGATAAAATAAATAATCAGGGAGGTAAAAGCGATGATAGTCAGGGTGCCGATGTCGGGTTGGAGTAGCATCAGCCCGGCGATGACTCCCAAAATAACCACAAACGGGCCGATGCCGGTAGAAATTTCCGCTAGCTTACTTTTTCGGCCTTCCAGCCAAGCCGCCAAATACAGCAAAAAAGTGATTTTAACAAATTCCGCTGGCTGAAGCGAAAAGCCGAAAATATTTATCCAGCTCCGGGAAGCTCCCCAGCCGGCCGACAGGCCGGGAATAAAAACCAAGAGCAGTAAACCGATAGAAGCAACCAGCATAAACAAAGCGGCTTTGCGCCAGATATGATAGTCGGTCCTGGAGAAAAACCAAAAGGCAACCGCGCCCAAAGCCAAGCCGAACAGCTGATGTTTAAAAAAATAGTAGCTGTCCTGATAAGTGTTATAAGCCACCACCGTTGAGGCGCTGGACAGCATCACCAGGCCAAAAACTAAAATGGCGCCGACAATAATCAGCAAACTCTTATCAGACTCCCGCTCTTTGTCGCTAGAGGTTATGATTTTTTTAAACCAGCCAATAAATGAAGCCATAATTTTTGTATTTACCCCCTTTAACAAAGGGGGTTAGGGGGATTTGCATTTGCCACCTTAAAAATCCCCCGCCCTTACGGGCGACCCCTTTATTAAAGGGGTTAAACTTTATATAGTTTTATCCAATAAAAATACCACTAGCCCGACCGCCGCGCTCACCCCGCCGATTACCCAGAAGCGCATGACGATTTTCGGCTCCGGCCAGCCGATGGCTTCAAGATGATGGTGGATGGGCGAAGACAAAAATATTTTCTTGCCTCTGATTTTTTTGGACAATTGCTGTAAAATCACGGAAACCGATTCAATCACGAAAACCAGGCCGATTAAAGGCAAAATCAAGGCCGTGTTGGTGAGCA
>MNZH01000051.1:4255-4954 GCA_001873515.1 Parcubacteria group bacterium CG2_30_45_37
GCTCATGGCGCCGGTGTCGCCCATAAAAAAGCGCGCCGGATTAATATTAAACCACAAAAAGGCCAAGAGCGCGCCGGCGATCACGCCGCAGAAAGCGGCCAGGTCGTATTTGCCGGCGGAAAAAGCGATTACGGCGTAGGCGGCGAAGCAGATTAGCAAGATGCCGCCGGCCAGCCCGTCCAGCCCGTCGGTTTCGTTAACGGAGAAAGCCGTGGCCGCCAGAACAAAAATAAAAATAAGCAGATAGGGCCAACCCATTTGGTAATCGCCCGAAAACGGCACGTGAAAGACGTCCCAATCCAATTTAAAATAAAACCACCAGGCGCCAACGGCGGCAATTAAAGTGTAAATCAGCAAACGGTGCCTGATCTTAAGGCCGCCGCCGCCCAAAATACCCCGGCCGCTTACGTCCAGCCAATCATCCGCCAAACCGATTAAGGCCGTGGCCGCCAAAACGCCCAGCGGCAGGAGCGTCTGGCTGCGCGACAAAAAATTAAGCTGCGTGAAAATTTCATAAGGAAAAATTTTCGGCAGATAATAAAAAACCGCCGCGAAAATCAAAACCGTCAGCCAAACCAAAATCCCGCCCATGGTCGGAGTGTTATTTTTATGCTCGTGCAATTTAGTGAAAATCGGCGTGGTGCCATTAGAGCGGATTTTTTTCCCTAATTTATACTTGTATAAATAATGAGTTAAGAG
>MNZH01000068.1 GCA_001873515.1 Parcubacteria group bacterium CG2_30_45_37
TCTGCTTAAAAATATGGCCCGTTCATAATTTGAGGCCGCTTTCATAATTCAGAGATCCTTATCGCATTAGCACTATTTGAGCCTACTTTTGATAGAGCTCGTATAGGTAACTGATTGCAAATCGTTACGATAGGAAACTTTAGTGTCCTACCGCTGTTTGACTGATGCGCTGATATGATATCAATGTAATGAACCACTGAAACATCCGCTAATATCTAAACACTTGATTTAATTTATAGGTATTTATAATTTTATCATAAATAAGCTGATTTTGTCATTGCGGCCTCCCCGTCTCGCGTCGGCGAGCCGAGGCGGACGAGCCGGAATCCAGGAGTAAGCGGCACAAACATTTTATTTTAACGCAATCTCGGCAGACTGAAATTTCTACGGGCTTAACCTGGATTCCCGCTTTCCCGCCAGAGGCGGGCAAGCGCGGGAATGACAACTTTATAATATTGACTAGACAGGTATTTTAGATTATAATTTTTTTAGTCCGTTATAGGGCTATTTATTTTACATTTGCCGCTATCGTCTAGTGGTTAGGACACCAGGTTTTCATCCTGGTAACCGGGGTTCGATTCCCCGTAGCGGTACCAGAATTAAACTTTCAGATTTTTGGCCAACGAGATTGGCCGCGCGAAGCGCGGAAAGGTATGGAAACACTGGCTCGCCGCGCACAGCGCGACTCGCCAAGCGGAGGTTCGAGCCAAAGATTTCTTTGGCGGCAACCTTCTTAGGCAGTCCTTTTTGCCCGCCCGAGCATTCAGTTTCGGTTTTGCCGAGTTTCGCTCGGCAATCAGTCGGGATTTTGTTCAAAATGAGTTCTAACTTTTTCCAACAAACACCACAGTATGAGGTCCAGTGGCGGAACTGGTATACGCGCGACACTTAAAATGTCGTGCCCGTAAGGGCGTGTGGGTTCGATTCCCACCTGGACCACGAAGATATTTTAGATTTGAGATTTTTGATTTAAGATTTGAAATCGAAAATAAGAAATCGTAAATAACCCCGCGGGTATCGTATAATGGTTATTATGTATCCTTGCCAAGGATAAGAAACGGGTCCGATTCCCGTTACCCGCTCCAGTAATTTTCTCCATAAAATTTAATTTTACTGTTGACTTTTTCGCCATTTTAGTATATAAATATATAATACTTAAGCATTCGGCGATGAAAATTATTTTATGCAGACATGGCGAAAGTTTGAATAATGTCAAAAAAGATTTAGCGCGGACTCAATGATAATTCCAGACTAACTTTTAAAGGCGAGAAACAGGCGAAGAAACTGGCTTTGCTTTTGAAAAAGTATAAAGTTGAGAAGATATTTTTTTCGCCTAAGCACCGGTGCGCGGCTACGGCCGAGATAATTTGTAAAAATTTACGCCGGCCCGGCCAGGCCATGGAAAAACGCTTGTTCAAAGGCCTAAATAAAATTTTAAATAAAATAAATGCGCCGAGTTTACCGCAGGCCCAAGCCTGACTATGAAGAAAAACGATTCAAAGCCAACCAGCAAATCCGCGTGCCGGAAGTTTTTTTAATTGACGAAAATTGTCAGTCGGTCGGCGTGGTGCCGATCGGCAAAGCTTTGGCCCTGGCCCAGGCAGCCGGCTTGGACGTGATTGAAGTCAACCCCAAGGCGGCGCCGCCGGTGGTAAAAATCATGGATTACGGGCAATTTAAATATAAAAAGGAAAAAGAGGCGCAAAAGCAGAAAGTCAAACAGAAAAAAGTGGAAATCAAGGGCTTAAGGCTGTCAGTCAGGATTAGCCAGCATGATTTTAACATCCGGGTGGAGCAGGCCAGGAAATTCTTGGAAAGAGGCAATAAGCTAAGGCTGGAACTGATATTGAAAGGCCGGGAGCGCCAGCACCCGGAAAAAGCCGAGGAGTTAATGAAAAAATTCTATTATTTACTTAAAGAAACGCCTGGTTTTAGCGTAGAATTGGAGCAGGCCTTGACAAAACAGGGCGGAAGGTTTAATATAATAGTGGTCAATAAGCAAACCTAAGAATACAAAAAACCAGGTATTTTAGCCTGTTTTTTGTTTAAGGACGCAATATGCCAAAGATAAAAACCCATCAAGCTACCGCTAAAAGATTTAAAATAACTAAAAATAATAAAATAATAAAAAGAAAAGCCGGCCAGGACCATTTTAATTCGCGCGAATCAGGCGTGGTAACGCGCGGCAAGCGCCGGGATATTGGCATCGCCGAAACTGAACATAAAATCATCAGGCAGTTAATGCCGTACAAATAAATATGCCAAGAGTAAAACGAGCCAAAGTTCATCTTAAAAAAAGGCGCAACCTATTAAAACGCGCCAAAGGCTATAAATGGGGCAGGAAAAACTTGATTCGTTTAGCCGCGACCGCGGTAGTTAAGGCCGGCGTCCGGTCTTATATTGACCGCCGCCTGAAAAAGCGCGACCGGCGGGCTTTATGGCAGATTAACATCAGCGCCTTCGCTAAAGAGCGGGGCTTGTCTTATTCCAAATTCACCCATCTTTTAAAAATAAATAAGATTGAACTGGATCGGAAAATTTTGGCCGATTTGGCGGCTAATCACCAGGCCGTTTTGGCTAAAATTTTGGAGCAAATTTACCCCGTTAAATCCCTACGGGACGCTAAGCGTATTTAACGGGGTGAAAAATAAGTTTTTTCCATGAGCATTAAAAACTTACAAATTATTCAGATCGCCGTCGCGGTTTTATTGATGTCGTCCATCCTGCTGCAGAATCGCGGCGTGGGCTTGTCCGGTATTTTCGGCGGCAGCGGCAATATCTATCGCGCCAAGCGCGGTTTGGAAAAAAAATTATTCGTGGCTACCATAGCTTTAAGCGTTATCTTTTTTTTGGTCTCGTTAGCCGTGGTGTTAATCTATCAAGGCTAATTCAAGGAGTAAATAATAAATAGTGTGAATCCGTTTAAAAAAATAGTCCAATTATTCGGTCGGCTCAAAGAGCCTTTCTTTGGTTTTTTGGAATCGGTAAAAACGGCTAAAGCCGGCTTTAGAAACGGCTTGGAACAAACCGAATTGGATAAAAAATTGGTTTTTTCCTTGGCTAAATCAAGGTGGCCGAACTGGCGGCAGCTTAAGTATCTTAAAAAATATTTAAGCCGCGGCGAACGGCTGGCGGTCGGCAGCTGTTTGTTGGTAATTCTTTTAAGTTCCTTATTTTTAGGCTTCAGATTTTATAAAACTCATTTGCAGATTATCCCGGTGGCCGGCGGCGATTATGTTGAAGGCGTGGTCGGCGCGGTAAAATACATCAACCCGCTATATTCATCGGTTTCTGATTTGGACAACGATATCGTCAGGTTGGTTTATTCAGCTTTATTCAAGCGCGACGCCGCTGCCAAGCTGGTAAATGATTTGGCCAGCGGTTACGAAGTCGGCCCGGATGGAAAAGCTTATGTCATTAAGATTAAAACTAACGCGGTTTGGCATAGCGGCGGCGCCGTCACCGCCGATGACGTGGTTTTTACTTTTCAGGCCATAAAGAACATTGATTACAAGTCGCCGCTTTACGCCAGTTTTACCGGCGTGGAAATTGAAAAGGTTGACGAGCAGACGGTTAAATTCGTTTTAGCCGAACCGTACGCGGCGTTTTTAGACCTCTTAACCTTTGGCATTTTGCCGGCGGAGCTTTGGTCGCAGATTGAGCCAACCGCGGCCAGCCTGGCGGAATTAAATTTGAAGCCGGTCGGCTCCGGAGAATATAAATTTAAATCATTGGTGAAAGATAAGGCCGGCAATCTCCGGGCCTATAATTTAACCCGCAACAATAATTACTACGGCCAGCCGCCCTACATCAATACTGTCAGTTTTAAACTCTTCGGCAGCGCCCAGGAAGCGATCGCCGCCCTGAATAATAATTTAATCAAGGGAATTGGTTATCTGCCGGCGGGAAACAAAAATCAGCTGGTGGCGCAGGATTCTTTAAATCTTTACAATCTGACTTTGCCTAAAATTTCCGCGGTGTTTTTCAACGCCAAAGCTAATTCGGCTTTAGGCGATAAAAAAGTGCGCCAAGCCCTGGCCTATGCCATTGATAAAAATAAGGTCATCGACGAAGTTTTAGCCGGCAACGGCCGAGCGATTGACGGGCCAATCTTGCCCGAGAGTTTCGCCTACAACGCCGCTGTCAAAAAGTATAACTATGACGTTGTCACCTCGACCAGCTTGCTTATGTCGGCCGGCTGGAAAATCGTTGAACTGAAAGAGGAGGATATCGCCAAGGCCAAAGAGGATTTAACCGCTAAAGACCAGGCGGTGAAAACCCAGGCTGAAGCCAATCTAGCGGCCGGGCCAGGCAAGTGGCTCATGAAAAACAACAATTATCTAACCATTGAACTGACCACGGTTGATAACCCCGAATACAGCCAGGCCGCGCAACTTATTGCCGCCGGCTGGCAGGCGATCAACGTCAAAACCAAGATTAACTTAGTTCCGGCCAACCAAATCCAGTCCGAGGTCATCAGGCCGAGAAATTTCAGCGCTTTGTTTTATTCGGAGATTGCCGGCGCCGACCCGGATCCTTACGCTTTTTGGCATTCTTCGCAAATCGGCCAGGCCGGCTTAAATATCGCCGATTATGCCAACAAAGAGGCGGATAAATTATTAGAGGAGGGCCGCTTGACCAACGACCTTAAGCTTCGCTTAGAGAAGTATAAGAAATTTCAGGAGCTGATCGTTGAAGATGAACCGGCTATTTTTCTTTACAGTCCCAACTATACTTACGTCCAATCAAAGGAGATTAAGGGCTTTGGCGTAACCAGTATCATTTTGCCAAAGGATCGTTTCGCCGATGTTAACCAGTGGCACATCAACACCGGGAAAAAAATCGTTTGGTAAAAAAAGACTGTCCGAAAACTGTCATTTCGACGAGCGCATGCGAGGAGAAATCGCTTAAAGGTGAAAATGGCTAATATAAGGGATTTCTCCCCCGACGTAAAGTCGGGGTCGAAATGACAAAATTGCCGAAGTGGCGGAATTGGTAGACGCACAGCGTTCAGAGCGCTGCGGGGGCAACTCCGTGGAGGTTCAAATCCTCTCTTCGGCACATTTAATTAACTTAAAAAGTTTATCCGCCAGGCGGCGGATAAAATTATCTATTCTATGATAACAAAATACAAACCAAGCCGCCGGCGGCCAGCGTTCGCCAAGAGCGGCTTTGACTATGCCGCCAAGCGATTTGAGGCGCCGCTCGGCAATAAATTGAGAATCATGGTTCTGGGCGGGCTGGAAGAAGTCGGCCGCAACATGACCGTGTTTGAGTATGACAAAGAAATCATCATCGTGGACATGGGCCTGCAATTTCCCGAAGAAGATATGCCGGGCATTGACTACATCATTCCCAATGTCAGCTACCTGGAAGACAAGACTGACCGAATCAAAGGCGTCATTATCACCCATGGCCATTATGACCATATTGGCGGCATCCCGCATTTAATGGGGAAATTGGGCAACCCGACGTTGTTTATGGGCAAATTGACCGCCGGCATCGTCAGAAAAAGAGCTGAAGAATTTAATAAATGCCCCAAATTGAACATTCAGGAAATCAATGAAGATTCAAAATTACAGTTGGGCAAGCATTTTCGGGTGGAAACTTTAAGAGTTAACCATTCCATACCCGAT
>MNZH01000007.1 GCA_001873515.1 Parcubacteria group bacterium CG2_30_45_37
TAAAATAGGGGACAAGGTTGACGCGGTTTACTATTTGGAATTTAATGAGTTTAACGGGCGGCGGAGTATTCAGATGAAGATAGTTGATTTAAAATTGTCTGATGCATGAAACACGAAAAATTGACAATTTTTACCGACGGCGGGGCGCGCGGCAATCCCGGGCCAGCCGGCATCGGCGCGGTGATTTTAGGTGAAAAGGGCAAGGCGGTCGCAAAAATTTCTAAGTATATCGGCGAGACCACTAATAATCAAGCGGAGTACCAGGCGCTGATCGCGGCTTTAACCAAAGCCAAAGAGCTGGGCGCGCGTGAGCTTGAAGTTTTTTTGGACAGCGAATTGGTGGTTAAACAATTAAATCGCGAATATCGCGTCAAAGATAAAGACCTTGCGCCTTTGTTCGTGCAAGCGTATAATATTTCATTAGGGTTTAAAAAGATAGTTTTTAAACATGTCAGCCGCGAAAAAAATATGCTGGCGGATAAATTGGTAAATTTGGCGCTGGATAGAGCTGGTAAATAAAGTAAGGACGCATGGCTCAGTTGGTTAGAGCGTACGGTTCACATCCGTAAGGTCGGAGGTTCAAGTCCTCCTGCGTCCACTTGTAAAGCGTTAATGTTTTTCGGTTCTTTACGCCGCCAATTACAGGCTGCGATTTGCTTTTCGGTCGCAGTTTTTTTATTACTTTTTCGTTTGACTTTTTTCTTATTTGATGTTAATATTTGTTTGTAAAAAATGTCCTTTATATTTCGCTAATATCAGGGTAAGCGGATGATCGCTCGGCTTTGCATTTTATGTAAAGTAGAGAGGAAAGTCCGGACTCCGAAAGCGTTTAATACGCTGGCAAGCGGCAGTCGCTAACGGCGACCCGCCGACGCTAAAGCTTTGGCGGGCAAGCCATCAGCAGTTGTTTAATTATAATTGTCAGATGACTGCTCGCAATATAGTTTTAGATAAGACGAGGGAAAGTGCCACAGAGACAATACTAACCGCCTCGCGGCGGTGAAAGGTGAAAAGTGGGTTGGTGTCTTTCGTTCTAGATGAAAGGCTGCAACTCTCGCCCTTCGGTGACGGAGAGGCGTGGTAAACCCTGCCTGGAGCAAGAGCAAACCAGGCCGCCCAAGGCGGCCTGATGAAAAGTGGCTCGCTTGAGTCGGCTGGCAACAGCCGTCCCAGATAGATGATCATCCCCGCCAACTGGCGGGACAGAATCCGGCTTACAGCTTGCCCTGATATTAGTGGAATATAATCTTATGAAGAGAGCAGAACTCTTTTTTTCATTTTTGCTAGTGCCGCTGGATTTTTTAGCCATTATTTTGGCTGGCATCTCGGCCTATTATCTTCGTTTTACGACCCTAGCCACCGAGATTAGGCCGGTTATTTTTAGTTTGCCGTTCGGCCAATATTTTAACATTTTATCGCTGATTGCTTTGGCCTGGCTGGTGATTTTCGCCTTGGCCGGGCTGTATAACATTAAGGGTTCGCGCCGCCTGACCGAAGAAGTTTATCGCGTCATCCTGGCTTGCTCAACCGGACTCGTCTTAATCGTCGTCCTGATTTTTGTTTTTCGAGAGCTTTTTTCTTCGCGTTTTATCGTTCTGGCCGGTTGGCTTTTGGCCATTATCTACATCAGTTTTGCCAGAATTGTCGTCAGATTAATCCAGCGCCTGCTTTTAAATTACGGCATCGGCGTGCACAAATTGGTTTTGGTGGGCAACAGCTCCACCACCGATATTTTAATTCATGAATTTTCCACCAGAAAAAATTTGGGCTTTGCCATCGTCAAACGTTTGAAAAATTTCAGTTTGGAGGCGGAACAAGAACTGGCCGAATTTGTTAAAATCAACGAAATTGACGAAATCATGCAAAGCGATCCGAATTTAAGCAAGGCCGAAGTGCTGCGTTTGTTTGATTTCGCCGATGAAAATCATATTACTTTTAAATATGCCGCTGATTTGCTCGGCGCCAAAGTTTTAAAAATCGAAGTGTCGGAAATCGCCGGCCTGCCGGTGGTGGAAGTTAAAGAGACGCCGCTGGACGGCTGGGGCAGGATTTTAAAAAGGATTTTTGACCTGGTTGGTTCCTTGTTTTTTATAATTTTATCCAGTCCGATAATGCTGTTTACCGCCATTATTATTAAAGCGGATTCACCCGGACCGGTAATTTACAAAAATAAAAGAGTGGCGAGAAACGGCGCTTTCAAATTATTTAAATTCAGGTCAATGATTAACCAATATTGCGTCGGCGACGACTACGGTTCGGCCACGGCGCTGGAGCTGGAAAAAAAATTAATTGAAGAAAGAAACACTAAAACCGGCCCGGTTTATAAAATTTCGGGCGACCCCAGGCTCACCGGAGTCGGCAAGTTCATCAGGCGCTGGAGCATTGACGAACTGCCGCAATTTTTTAACGTCCTCTACGGCGACATGAGCTTAGTCGGGCCGCGGCCGCATCAACCGCGCGAAGTTGAAAAATATGAAAGGCATCATAAAAAAGTGCTTACCGTAAAACCCGGCCTTACCGGTTTGGCGCAAATTTCCGGCCGGAGCGACTTAAGTTTTGAAGATGAAGTAAAGCTGGACAGCTACTATATTGAGAATTGGTCGCTCAAGCTGGATTTATCAATTTTATTGAGAACGCCGCTGGCGATAATCAGAGGAAGGAGGGCGGAATGAAAGTCGCTTTAGTCCACGACCATTTAGCCCAGGACGGGGGGGCGGAAAAAGTGCTGAAAGCGCTTTCAGAGATGTTCCCTGGAGCGCCGATTTATACTTTACTCTACGAGCGGAAGAACGCGGTTAAATATTATCAAGGCCGGCAAATTGAAACTTCCATCATCCAAAAGTTGCCCGGCGGCATTAAGCATTACCAGTGGTACATGCCGTTCATGCCCATGGCGGTGGAGTTTTTTGATATGAGTAATTATGATTTGGTGATTTCCGATTCCAGCTCGTTCGCCAAGGGCGTGATTACTTCCAGCCAGACGCTGCATCTTTGCTATTGCCACACGCCGACCAGATATTTATGGTCGGACACTCATCAATATATCAATGAGCTGAAATACAACAAATATTTTAAGAAAATAATTTCTTTGGTTTTAAATTACATCCGGATGTGGGATAAGCTGGCGGCCGACCGGGTAGACGCTTATATCGCCAATTCGCACTTCGTGGCCAAGCGGATTAAAAAATATTATAAAAGGGATTCGGTGGTGATTTATCCGCCGGTGGAAACGGAAAAATTTAAAATTAGCGATGAGGCGGGCGATTATTTTTTAATTGGCGGCCGGCTGGCGCCCTACAAAAGAGTTGATTTAGCGGTTGAAGCAATTAAAAAAACTGGCAAAAAATTAAAAATTTTCGGGGACGGGGTGGACTTGCCGCGGCTTAAAAATTTGGCGCGCGGCGCCGGTAATATAGAATTTTTAGGCCGAGTCGGCGACGAGGCCTTAGCTGAACTTTACGGCCGTTCGTTGGCTTTTATTTATCCGCAGGAAGAGGATTTCGGCATTACGGCCGTGGAGGCGCAAGCCAGCGGCCGGCCGGTAATCGCTTATCGCCGCGGCGGCGCCCTGGAAACCGTTCAAGAAGGCATCACCGGAGAATTTTTTAACGAGCAAACCGCCGACAGCTTGGCGCAGGCGCTGGAAAATTTTCAAAGTTCAAAATATAATCCGGAAACCATCAGGCAACAGGCGGAAAAATTCGGCGTGGCGAGGTTTAAAAAAGAAATCGCGGAATATATCGAGGGGGAGTGGCAGAAGTTTAGAAGTTGAAATACCTAGTTTTACGCTGGTAGTTTTTTTAATATGAAAATCGGCATTGACATCAGGACGCTCTTAGACGCGCGCCCGAGCGGCGTGTCCGAGTATGTGCTGAATTTGCTCAAGGAGATGTTTAAGCTTGATACGGCCAACGAGTATCGGCTTTTTTATAATTGTTTCGGCGATTGTCCCAATTTGCCGGAATTTAAACAAGCCAACGTTAAATTAATCAAGTATAATTATCCCAACAAAGTTTTAAATTATTTGCTGTTTAAAATTTTTAACTATCCGAAATTGGACAAAGCCTTGGCGGTTGACGTTTTTTTTATGCCGCACCTGAATTTTATCGGCTTATCGGTCGGTGCTAAAAACCTGCTTACGGTTCACGACTTATCGTTTTTAAAATATCCGGAATTTTTTTCTGCGCGCAAAAATTTCTGGCACCGGATGGTTAAGGCGAAAAAGTTGTTAAAAAGATTCAGCCTGGTGATTGCGGTTTCGGAAAATACCAAGCGGGATATTGTGGAGTTGGGCGGCATTAACCCGGACAAGGTGAGGGTAATTTATTCCGGAGTAGGAGAAGAATACAGGGAAATGACAAAATCCCAATTACCAACGACCAACCAAATTCAAAATACCAATGCCGATGGGAAAAGATTAGTGGAAATAAAAAATAAATATCAATTACCAAATAAGTTTATTTTGTATTTAGGCACGATTGAGCCAAGAAAGAACGTTGACGGCATCATTAGGGCATATTACGAGTTGAGAAATAACAATCAGGCGTTAGCCGACGTGAAATTAGTCATCGCCGGAGCCAGGGGCTGGAAAAGCG
>MNZH01000050.1 GCA_001873515.1 Parcubacteria group bacterium CG2_30_45_37
GAAAGAGTATGTGGATGTATGGCTGCCAATAAATCAAATCGCCGATGATTATTTAAAAATAAAGCCAAAATACAATTCTGAATTTTCCGTTTTTGTACCCATCGGCAACGGCTGTAATAATTTTTGTTCCTATTGCGTAGTGCCGTACGCGCGCGGCCGAGAAACTTATCGGCCGGTGAAAGATATTTTGGCCGAGGTTAGGGGATTGGTTAGAAAAGGATATAAAGAAATTACATTAATAGCGCAGAACGTGAACTCATACAAATTGGGCAAAGTTGATTTCGCGGATTTGCTGAAAAAGGTAAACGATATTCCCGGCGATTTTAAAATCAGATTTGCCACCAGCCATCCTAAAGATATGTCTGACAAACTTATTAAAACCATAGCGAGCTCTAAAAAAGTTTTGAAAGAAATCCATCTGCCGGTGCAAAGCGGGGATAACCAGATTCTTAAAAAAATGAACAGGAAATACACGGTCGGGCATTATAAAAAAATTATAAACAAAATTTTAAAATTAATGCCCGGGGCTAAAGTTTCCACGGACATAATCGTGGGCTTTCCGGGCGAAACCAAAAATCAATTCAATAACACGGTTAAGCTGTTTAAAGATATAAAATTCAGCCAAGCCTATGTCGCGAGATACAGCCCGCGCCCGGGCACGGCCGCTTTTAAATTAGCTGATGACGTAACTCCGGCGGAAAAAAAGAAGCGCTGGCTAGCGCTTAATTCGTTAATATGCCGATAAAGAATGATAAAAAAATAATTGTCATACTTGGGCCCACGGCCAGCGGCAAGACTAAATTGGCCGTGGAGTTGGCCGAGAAATTTAACGGCGAAATCGTGAGCGCTGATTCACGGCAGGTTTACCGCGGCATGGATATTGGCACCGGTAAAGACCTAAAAGACTATCGTCTTGAAATTCCAAATCCCAATGACCAATTACCAAACAAATTCAAAATTCAAAATTCAAAGTTAAAAATTATTGAGATTCCATATCACCTAATAGATGTAGCGAATCCGAAGGAACAGTTTGACTTGGCGCAGTATCAAAAAATGGCATTCCGAGCGATTGACGATATTTTAAAGCGAGGCAAATTGCCGATTTTAGCGGGCGGCTCCGGGCTTTATCTTCAGGCCGTGGTGGAAAATTATAAATTGTCCGAAGCTAAAAAAGATTTGGCTTTGAGAAAAAAACTGGAGAAATTAAGCGCGGCCGAGCTGTTTAATAAGCTAAAAAAATTGGTGCCGAAAATGGCAGTTAAACTGAACCAAAGCGATAAGAACAATAAGCGCCGGCTAATCAGGTATCTGGAAATTGTCGGGCAAGACCATAATTTTAAAAGCCGGGCGGGCAAAAGGAAATATAACGCTTTAATAATCGGCGTAAATTTTTCGCGCGATATTCTAAAGCAAAGAATTTTTAAGCGCCTCTTAGAAAGATTAAAAGAGCAAAACATGATCGGGGAGGTGGAAAGATTGCATGAGCAGGGTTTAAGCTGGAAACGCCTGGAAGATTTCGGGTTGGAATATAAATTTGTTTCTTTATATTTAGAGGGCGAACTGCAATACGAGGAAATGGTGGAAAAATTAAATCTGGCCATTTATCAGTTCGCCAAACGGCAGATGACCTGGTTTAAGCGCTGGGAAAAGCAAGGTGCGAATATTAATTGGGTTAAAGATAATAAAAAGATTGAAAAGCTGGTAAAAGATTATTTAGAAAAACGTTGACGGCTTGATAAAATTATTTTTACTGCTTAGGACGAAATTTGTGGATTTTTTCTAAAAATTTTATAGGTAAGTGACGGAAAATTTTTAGAAGAAATCTTTACAATTTCGTACGCGCGATAAAAATAATTTTATCAAGCTTTTATCAAATAAAAAAGGGTTGCGTCATAAGACACAACCCTTTGTGGTTTCGCGCCGCTTTTGGTCAGGCGGCTGAATGCGCTGATGCGGGCTGTCGGCCAGTTGAAGCGGCGTGTTTTACCGGTATAGGGTTTCTGGGCAGGACAAAGCTAAAATAATGATCTTCACATGCCCATACGCTTTCATTAACCCTGTATACTTTCACGTCTTTTTCCCCGCCGATTGTACAGTCGCCTATTTTCGATTCGGGCAATAATTCTTCCAACCGGTCAATCGCGTTTGAACCAGGCCTTAAGGGGACGGGGCCGCTGCAACTGTCTGTCCGCATTTTTTGCGTGCATGCCGGACTGTTAAACGACCCGCATTTTCTGGCATCAGGACAAATCGAATTTTCCATAACCACCTCCGTTAAAATGAACGAACCTGTTATATAATTATTCCAACCTCCCGTTTACTCCCTAAAAAAATTCCCCGTTCTGGTGAACGGGGAATTTTTTTAAAAAATAATTTTCCTCTCGGGAATCACTCCCAAGAACCTTAGGAATTTATTTTCTGTAAATTTATTTTTTCGCATTATTAATATTTTATCACGCTATAAAAATCTGTCAAATTGGCTAAAATTAAAGAGAATTTAGTAATTTTTAAAATATGATTTTAACTTATCCACAGGGAATTCTGGATTCTCGCTTTCCCGCCCGAGGCGGATAAGCGCGGGAATGACAAGAAAATGTTTATTTTAATAAGTTTTTTAACAGCTCAATCATCACTTTTGGGTTGGCTTTTCCTCTGGTGGCGGCCATGACTTGCCCGACCAAAAACTGCAAAACATTGGTTTTACCGGCCCTATATTCCGCCACTTGTTTTTGGTTTTTTAAAATAACCTCGGCGATAATTTTTTCCAAAGCCGCCTGGTCGTCCAGCTGCTCCAGCCCCAACTCGGCCATGATATCGGTCGGGTCGCCGCCTTTTTTAAACATTTGCGCCAAAATGGTTTGGGCGGCGGAGGAATTAACTTTATCCTGATAAACCAGACAGATAAATTCGGCGAAATTTTCCGGCGTAATTTTAAGCTTGGAAATCGGCCGCCCGCCGGCTTTCAAATGTTTAAATAATTCGTTAATCAACCAATTGCCAGCGGCCTTGGCCAGTTTGCGCTGTTGCCGTTCCCAGCTGTCGCCGGTGGCGGTTACCCAGGAGCGTAGTTCCATGATAACTTTTTCGGTATAGTCCGCCAAAGCCAGGTCTGAGGCTAAAATTTCCGCTTCTCTGTCCCCAAAAAGATATTCTTCTTTAAAGCGTTTGATTTTTTTCTCCGGCAATTCGTTCATGTGCGCCTTGATTTCGTCAACCCATTTTTGCGTGATTTTAAGCGGGGGAATATCCGGCTCCGGGAAATAGCGGTAATCGGCCGAAGTCTCTTTGGTGCGCTGGCTGAAGGTCACGCCTTTATCATTATTCCAGCCACGAGTTTCCTGAATTAATTTTTCGCCGTCTTTAATGGCTTTAATCTGCCGTTTGATTTCATAGTCAATCGCTTTTTCCATGTACTTAAAAGAATTGATGTTTTTCAGTTCAACTTTGGGATTTAGTTTGTATTTGCCGACCGGCGAAATTTGGCCGTTAGCGTATTTCCATTTGCCCTTTTCCTGCACGCTGATATTGGCTTCGCAGCGCATTTCGCCTTTTTCCATGTCCGCGTTGGCGATATTCAAAAAGCGCAGAATCTGCTGATAGTTTTGCGCGAATTTTTTAGCCGTGGCCGTGTCACGAATAACCGGTTCGGTCACCAGTTCCACCAGCGGCGTGCCGGCGCGGTTATAATCCACCAAGGAATGCTTTTTTCCGGCCGGGTGGATTAATTTGCCCGTGTCTTCTTCCAAGTGGACGCGGGTAATTAAAATTGGCTTGTCGTCAACCTCCAGAAAGCCGTCATAAGCGATCGGCAGGTCGTATTGGGAAATCTGATAGCCTTTGGGCAAGTCGGGATAAAAATAATTTTTGCGGTCAAATTTGGAAAGCTCCCTGATTTTACAATTTAAAGCCAGGCCGATTAAAATCGTCCATTCGATGGCCTGTTTATTGGGCACGGGCAAAGTGCCCGGGTGCGCCAGACAAATCGGGCAGACCGTGGTGTTCGGCGCTTTGCCCTGAGCGTCGTTATTACAGGAGCAGAACATTTTTGATTTGGTTTTTAATTCGGCGTGGATTTCCAGGCCGATGATAACGTCGTATGGCATAATTTAATATTAACATATTTGTCATTGCGAGCGCAACGAAGTGAAGCGA
>MNZH01000070.1 GCA_001873515.1 Parcubacteria group bacterium CG2_30_45_37
CAGGCCGATTAGGGGCAAAATCAAGGCTGTGTTGGTGAGCATGGCGATGACGCCCAAAGTTATGCCTAAACTCATGGCGCCGGTGTCGCCCATGAAAAAGCGCGCCGGATTGATATTAAACCACAAAAAGGCCAAAAGCGCGCCGGAGATAACGCCGCAAAAAGCGGCCAGGTCGTATTTGCCGACGGAAAAAGCAATCACGGCGTAGGCGGCAAAGCAGATCAGCAGGATGCCGCCGGCCAGCCCGTCCAGGCCGTCAGTTTCGTTGACGGAAAAAGCCGTGGCCACCAAAACAAAAATAAAAACAAGCAAATATGGCCAGCTCATTTGGTAATCACCCGAAAACGGCACGTGAAAGACGTCCCAATCTAATTTAAAATAAAACCACCAGGCGCCAACGGCGGCGATTAAAGTGTAAATCAGCAAACGGTGACTAACCTTAAGCCCGCCGCCGTGCAAAATACCCCGGCCGCTGACGTCCAGCCAATCATCCGCCAAACCGATTAAGGCCGTGGCCACTAAAACGCCCAGCGGCAGAAGCGTCTGGCTGCGCGACAAAAAATTGAGTTGCGACAAAAAATCGCTTTGAAAAATTTTCGGCAAATAATAAAATACAACCGCCAGAATCAAAACCGTCAGCCAAACCAAAATCCCGCCCATGGTCGGAGTGTTATTTTTATGCTCGTGCAATTTAGTGAAAATCGGCGTGGCGCCGTTAGCGCGGATTTTTTTTCCTAATTTATACTTATATAAATAGTGAGTCAGTAGCGGCGTCCATAAAACCGCGAAAGCAAACGCCAAAGCGCTTAAGAAAAGAATTTTGATGATGTAAAAGTCAAACATAGTTATCTAAAATTAATTAAATAGATGGCGCTGGTGCTGGCAATTAAGAACAGGTTGACCAGCAAGGAAAAACCCAAGAGCAGGTGGACCACGAATTTATTTTTATGGTAAATATTTAAAAGCAGCAAAAAATTTATTACGATGAACGATAAGCCCAGGGTAGGGATAATGTAAATATCCCTGGCCTGGCCGATTAAATTCACGCCCAAATTAACGTTATAATGCAACACCACCAGA
This sequence comes from Parcubacteria group bacterium CG2_30_45_37, assembly GCA_001873515.1. Classification (GTDB taxonomy): domain Bacteria; phylum Patescibacteriota; class Patescibacteriia; order Patescibacteriales; family GWC2-42-12; genus CG2-30-45-37. The sequence goes on from MNZH01000070.1 coordinate 1,081, forward strand.
TTCTGGCTGACATTTTTATTGACATAATAAGCCAACAGCCAATTAAGGATATTCAGGGCGGCCAAGAGCGAAAGATAAACTCTGACGAAGACCAGGCCGATTAAATATAAAGCCGCTTCGGCCAATCTGGCGCGACTAACATATAAAAAATTCAAGGTTTTATGCCAATCAATAACCATGTTTATAATTTACCACACTTTCTCTTAAAAATAAAACCTGGGCGCTGTTTACCTAATTTATGAATTTGTGTTATAATAAACCTAACTATGTTTACCGGCAAGCAATTAAAAAATATTTTGGAAAAAGCCGACATTATGCCGGCGGCCGAATTTGAAAAATTTTCCAGCGAAGCGGCGAAATTCGGGAAAAATCCGGAAAATTATTTAATTGAAAAGAAAATCGTCACCGCCAACTCGCTTTACGAAAGCGCGGCCGGTTATTTTAAGGTGCCTTTTATCAATTTAAAAGACCAAATCGTCAGAAAAGACATTCTCTTAAACATCCCCGAACCAATCGCCTCCACCCATCAAATCATCGCTTTTTCCGCCGACGGCAAACAGATAAAAATCGCCTGTTTAAACCCGGAGGATTTGGAAATTTTTGAATTCATCAAGAAAAAAACCAATTTGGAGCCAAAAATATACTTAACCACTCCGGACAGCCTAGACGAAGCCTTAAAGCAATACCACAAAAATTTGAAGGCCGAATTTAAGGAACTGGCCAATGAAAATCTGGAAACCGGCGACGCCAATCTAAAAAAGCTGGCGGAAAACCTGCCCGTCGTCAGAATCGTCGACACGCTTTTGGAATATGCCATTTTTGAAGGCGCTTCGGATATCCACATTGAACCCGAGGAGAAAGACCTGCTGGCGCGCTACCGCATTGACGGAATTTTAAGGACGGTAATGACCTTGCCGAAAAACGTCCAGCCGGGCATCATCGCCCGCGTCAAGATCCTGGCCAACTTAAAAGTCGACGAACACCGTCTGCCGCAAGATGGCCGCTTTAAAATCAACACCAAAGATTACCGGGTGTCTTTCCGCGTTTCCGTCATCCCGACTTTTGACGGGGAAAAAGTCGTTATGCGCCTGCTAAACGAAAAAGCGCAAATTTTAACTTTGGAACAGCTTGGTTTGCAGCCTTCGGCCATGGAAGTTATTAAAAGAAACATCGCCAAGCCGCATGGCATGACTTTGGTTACCGGCCCCACCGGCTCGGGCAAAACCACCACGCTCTACACCATTTTAAACATTTTGAATACGCCGGAAGTTAACATTATCACCATTGAAGACCCGATTGAGTACCGGATGCCCCACGTCAACCAATCTCAAGTCAATCCCAAAATCGGCTATACCTTCGCTACCGGCCTGCGCGCTTTTCTGCGCCAAGACCCGGACATCATCATGGTCGGCGAAATCCGCGACCAGGAAACCGCGGAAATCGCCATCCACGCGGCCATGACCGGCCACTTAGTACTGTCCACCCTGCACACCAACGACGCGGTTACCACTTTGCCGCGCCTCTCGGATATGGGCGTGCCAGCCTTCCTGGTGGCTACTACCACCAATATCATCGTCGCCCAAAGATTGATTAGAAAGATCTGCACCAATTGCATCCAAAGCTACAAATTGGACAAGCAAGCCGTGGAAGAGTTGAAACAACAGCTTGACCTAGGCAATATCCTGCAAACTTTAGAAAAAAAGAAAATCATCATTGACGCCAAGCGCGGCATTGAGTCCTTATTATTTTACCGCGGCAAGGGCTGTAAGCAATGCTCTGATACCGGCTACAAAGGCCGGCTGGGCATTTATGAAGTTTTAGAAATCACCGAAGAAATGTCTGAACTAATCTTAAAAAAAGCTTCGCCGGCGGAACTGAAAAAACAGGCCGAAAAACAAGACATGCTCACCATTGTGGAGGACGGCTTCATTAAGGCCAAAAACGGCATCACCACGATTGAAGAGATTATGCGAGTGACTAAAGAGTAAATTTTTAAATTTTATTTTATGCCAGTTAATTTGCCAACATCAACGGAAAACGTAAATCCAGCCGAGCCACAAGCAGGCGTTAATAAAATCAATCTTTTTCTCCAAAAATTGACGTCCGTGCCGCTTGCGGAAAAACTATTTTTCATCCAACATCTGGGCATCATGCTTAAAGCCGGAATTTCTCTGTCCACGGCCTTAAAAACCCTGGCCAAGCAAACCACTAACAAAAGGTTCGCCCGAATAATCGCCGACATTTCCAGAAACGTGGAAAAGGGCGTGAGCTTCACCGAAAGCCTGAAGCCGCATGAAAAAATTTTCGGCCAGCTGTTTATTAATATGATTGAATCCGGCGAAATTTCCGGCAAGCTGGAAGAAGTTTTAAAAAGGCTGTACCTTCAATTCAAAAAAAACCATGAGTTGCTCTCAAAGGTGAAAGGCGCCCTGATTTATCCGATTGTCATCTTAATCGCTATGAGCGGCATCGGCACTTTTATGATGATTGCCGTGGTGCCGAAAATCACCGCCATGTTTAAAGATTTTAACGCCGAACTGCCTTTAGCCACCAAATTACTGATTAAATTTTCCGATAGCTTGGTCGCTAACGGCTTGCTTTATTTGGTCGCCTTAATCGTCGTCATTCTGACCATCGTCCAATTAATCAAAACCAAAAGGGGCCGTTACGCTTTCCACGGCCTGCTTTTAAAATTACCGATATTTTCTCCAATCATTAAAAAAATAAATTTAGCCCGTTTCGCCCGAACCACCAGCTCGCTACTTAAAACCGACATCATGATTATTAAGAGCTTTCAAATCGCGGCTAATGTCCTGGGCAACGTCCATTACCGGCAAGCGCTCATGGAAATGAGCGATAAAATCAAAAAGGGCGGCACCATCAATGAAGTTGTCGCCAATTATCCGAAATTATTTCCGCCGGTGGTCGCCCAAATGATCGCGGTGGGCGAAGATACCGGCGAGCTTGATTATATTTTGGAAGAGCTGGCGGAATTTTACGAGGGAGAAATTGACCAAACCATGAATAATCTGCCGGCCATAATTGAGCCGATTCTGATTTTGGTGCTCGGCTTGGTAGTCGGCGGCATAGCGGTGGCGGTGATTATGCCGATGTACGCCCTAACCTCGGTGATATAACATATGATTTTTTTAAAAAATAACCAAGGCGGCCTGTTGCTTGATTTGGTGGTTGTTTCTGGAATTTTCGCGCTTTTAGCCACCATCTCCATCCCCTACTTGAGAAAATACCAGCCTAACTTAAAGCTTAACGCCGCCGCCCGCGCCCTAACCACGGATTTAAGATACGCCCAGCAGTTAACCGTCACCGAGCAAAAAGTGCATCTGGTGGAGTTTGACGCTATTAACGGCGAATATGAAATTTTAAAAATAGACGCGGCCACCACCACGGTTAAAACCGTCATTTTGGACCAGGAAGTAAGCATAAAACAAATAACCGATTTAATAGACAACCAGGCGATTTTTAATTTCTACGGCGGCGTCAGCCAAGCCGGCACCGTAATTTTAACCAACACCAACAACGTTGACGCCACCGTTAATATCAAGCCATCCGGCTATATTCAGCTCCAAGAATAACATGAAAACCAAGTTTAAAAACCAACTCGGCATGTCGCTTCTGGAAGTTATGGTGGCTTTCTCTATTTTAACGCTGACCTTTACTGCCTTGATGCAATCTTTCCCTTACAGC
>MNZH01000048.1 GCA_001873515.1 Parcubacteria group bacterium CG2_30_45_37
GCCAGCGCCACCATTGCCAAGCAAAGCGACAAATATTTTCTTGAAGTCCCTTGCAAAAATTATATTGGCGAGATGATGGTTTTTAGAATTAATAATTTAATTTCTCAAGAAATAAAATGCGTTGATGTAATGACAGTGCCGAGCGTAAAATTGGACTTAAGTTTGGATATGGCTAAACCAGTAGTGGGCGGAGGCGGCATACCGCTTTGGCTCTTACAACAACAGCAGCCAAAGCCGGTGGTTACTCCCCCAAAGGAGGAAGCTCCCATAGCGCCAACCCCGCAACTCTTGGGCGAAAAAATTTATGCTGACGGCGCGCTTATCCGCGGCAAAGACAAAAAAATCTATTTAATCGCCAATAATAAATTAGTAGTCATTAGAACTTTGGCCCAGCTGCGCGAATATCAGGGCCAGCCAATTTACGATGTCAGTGATTTAGTCATCAGACATTATATGACATTTGCCGATGGCGATTTATTAAGAGGCCCGAACAAAAGAATTTACGTTTTAAATAAAGGTAAACGCCAGCCCATATTAACTTTAACCGAACTTAGAAAAAAATATTTTAAAAAAGAAATCTTTGACGTGGCTGACCTTACTTTGGCCAAATATCCGGAAAAGTAAAAATTACCCGCCCTAACAACGGCTTCGCTAATTATTTGCCAAAATTAAACATTTTTTATATACTGAAAACATATACGTATCGTTTAACCAGAGATTGCTTCGTCGCCCGAGTACAGGCTCCTCGCAATGACAATATGAAATATGACTTCTAAAGAACTGCGGCAAAAATATCTGGAGTTTTTCAAAGCCAAGGGGCATACCATTATTCCCAGCGCTTCTTTAATTCCGGAAAATGACCCCACAGTTTTATTCACTACCGCCGGCATGCATCCGTTAGCGCCTTACTTAATGGGCGAAAAACATCCGGGCGGCCGCCGGCTGGCCAGCGCGCAAAAATGCATCCGCACCGGCGATATTGATGAAGTCGGCAATCCGACTCATCATACTTTTTTTGAAATGCTGGGCAACTGGTCGCTGGGGGATTATTTTAAAAAAGAAGCCATAGAATTGAGCTGGGAATTTTTAACTTCACCGGCCTGGCTCGGGCTGGATAAAAATCGCCTGGCGGTTTCGGTATTTAAAGGCGATAGCGACGCGCCCTTTGACCAAGAGGCTCATGATATTTGGAAAAATATCATCGGCGTGCCGGAAGAAAAAATCGCCCGTCTGCCGAAAAAAAATAATTGGTGGGGGCCGGCCGGCCTGACCGGACCTTGCGGGCCGGACACGGAAATGTTTTATTGGGCAGGCGAGGCTGATAAAATTCCGGCTAGCTTTAACGATGACAATCCATTATGGATAGAAATCTGGAATGACGTTTTTATGCAATACAATAAAACCGCCGCCGGAACTTATGAGCCGTTAAAGCAAAAAAACGTGGACACCGGCCTGGGGCTGGAAAGAATTTTAGCCGTCATAAACGGCTACGGCGATGATTATAAAACCGATTTGTTTAAAAATATTATTTCCAGAATTGAGCGACTGTCAAACAAGGCTTACGGGACTGACCAGGAAATTACCAAAGCCATGCGCATTATCGCCGACCACCTTAAAGCCGCGACCTTCATTATGGGCGACGACCGGGGAGTGGCGCCGTCAAATTTGGGGCAAGGCTACGTGGTGCGCCGCTTAATCAGGCGCGCCATCAGGTACGGCCGCCAGCTTGGCATAAAAGAAGAATCTTGGACCAAAGAAATCGCTAAAGTGGTGGCGCACGATTATCAGGAGGTTTATCCTGAACTGCGCCGCAATATCAACAAGGTAATAGAGCAGCTTACAGAAGAGGAAGCCAAATTTAAAAAAACTTTGGAGCTGGGCTTAAAAGAGTTTGAAAAATTGGGCGTTGAAGGAAAAATCAGCGGCAACCAAGCTTTTAATTTATATCAAACCTATGGCTTCCCTTTAGAAATAATAGAGGAATTGGCTAAGGAAAAAAGTTTAACGGTTGACGCCGCCGCTTTTGCCAAAGAACTGGAAAAGCATCAAAAGCTTTCCCGCACCGCCTCGGCCGGCATGTTTAAAGGCGGCTTGGCCGACGCTTCCGAAGCCACGGTCAAATATCACACCGCGGCGCACCTTCTGTTGGCCGCCTTAAGAAAAGTTTTAGGCGACCAGGTCATCCAAAAAGGCAGTAACATCACGGCCGAACGCCTGCGTTTTGACTTCGCCCATCCGGGCAAAATGTCCGATGAAGAAAAACAAAAAGCGGAAGAATTGGTGAACGGCGCCATCAAACAAGATTTGCCCGTAACCGGCGAAGAGCTGACGCTTAACCAGGCCAGGACCAAAGGCGCGCACGGCATTTTTGACGCCAAATACGGCGAAAAAGTAACGGTTTACACCATCGGGGATGAAACCCTATATTTCAGCAAGGAAATCTGCGGCGGCCCGCATGTTGAGCATACCGGAATATTAGGGCATTTTAAAATACAAAAAGAAGAAAGCTCGTCCGCCGGCGTCAGGAGAATTAAGGCAATCTTAGAGTAAGATAATGGAGCTCTTGACATCTTTCGAAATAAACTATATAATTTATTTGCGATAAATAATAATGAATTTATTGTAATATTATTTATTTTATTCAAAAGTTTTGGCGACTAACGCTAGCAAGGCGATTTTTGCCAAAGCTGTTTTTGTTTATAAATGACTGAGGCTAACCAACCAATCAGCTCTAAAGATTTTATTGAAATGCAAGGCGAGGTAATTGAATTAATGCCGGCCGCCAGCTTCCGGGTTAAGCTGGAAAACGGCCATGAAATTTTAACGCACCTTTCCGGCAAAATGAGAATGAATAAAATCAGGCTATTGCCCGGCGACAAAGTTAAAATCCAAATCAGCCCTTATGATTTAACCAAAGGGCGCATAACTTATCGGCTATAATTATGAAAGTAAGAAGCAGCGTAAAAAAAATCTGCAAAGATTGTAAAGTCATCAGGCGTAACGGCCGGGTTTGCGTTATTTGTAAAACCCCAAAACATAAACAAAGACAAGGCTAATGTAAAAAATTTTATGGCAACAAGAATCGCGGGCGTCACCATCCCAAATGAAAAAAGAGTGGAAATCGCTTTAACTTATATTTACGGCATTGGTAAAACTAAAGCCAATCAAGTTTTAGGGTTGGCCAAAGTCAATCCGGATACCAGGGTTAAGGATCTGACCGACGCTCAAGCCAATAAATTAAGAGAGGTAATTGAAAAACAACATAAAGTGGAAGGCGATTTAAAGCGCGAGGTTTTCGCCAACATCAAAAGATTAAAAGAGATTAATTCATACCGAGGCGGCCGGCACGGCAAAAGCCTGCCAACCAGAGGGCAAAGAACAAAAACCAATAGCCGGACGGTCCGCGGCAACGTCAGAAAAACCGCCATCTCGGGCAAGAAGCCGGCGGCGCAAAAAACCTAAGCGATAATTAACTTTATGGCAGACGAAAAAAAACAAGATGTTGAAATAAAATTAGTAGCTAACGCGCCAGTTCCGGAAACGGACCTGGTGGTTAAAAGCGACCTAAACGCTCCGGAAGAATTGCCGGAAGAAGTCAGAAAAAAATTGGAAAAAACCAAAGAGGAAAGTAAAACCAATAAACGGAAAATCCGGAAGAAAAAAATTGATAAAAAAGTTTCCGTGGGCGTGGCTCACATTAAAGCCACTTATAATAACACCATCGTCTCTTTAACCGACCAAGCCGGCAATATTCTTGCTTGGGCGTCGGCCGGTATGGCCGGCTTTAAGGGCCCGAAAAAATCAACCCCTTACGCCGCGCAAATCATCACCAGAATCGCCGTGGAAAAAGCCAAAGCCTTCGGCCTACAAGAAGTCAGTGTTTTGGTTAAGGGAGTGGGCACCGGGCGCGAATCGGCCGTCAGGGCGCTAAACGCCAATGGCTTAATCGTTAATTCCATTAAAGACGTTACGCCGATTCCGCACAACGGCTGCCGCTCAAAAAAGCCGCGGCGGGTATAAAATCATTAAACTATTTTATGGCAAAATATTTAGGGGCAAAATGCAAGTTATGCCGCCGCGAAGGCGAAAAATTAATGCTTAAAGGCGAGCGTTGCTATACCGGCAAATGCGCCATTGTCAAACGGCCTTATCCGCCGGGCTTGCATGGGCCCAAGGGCCGCGCCAGGCAGAGCGGCTATAATTTGCAGTTAAGGGAGAAGCAAAAAGCCAAGCGGCTTTATAATTTGCTGGAAAAGCAATTTAAATTAAGTTTTAAGCGCGCCAGCAAGCAAAAGGGCGATGCCGGAGAAAATTTAATGAAATTATTGGAAACCAGATTGGACAACGTGATTTATCGTTTGGGCTTGGCCGCCTCCCGCGCCGAGGCCAGAACCTTGGTTAATCACGGTCATTTTCAAATCAATGGCAAAAAAGTAAGTATTCCGTCTTATAATGTCAAGACCGGCGAAATTATCAAAATAAAAAAATCAAGCCAAACTTCCAAGCGATTCGCCAATTTATCCGACCGGCTGAAAAAAATGGAAATTCCCGGCTGGCTCTATTGGGACGCCAAAAAATTTAGCGCCAAAGTTTTAGAGTTGCCTCGCCAAGAGAATTTTGAAGCAAAAATCAACCCCCAGCTGATCGTTGAATTTTATTCCCGATAAAATAATATTTACCCCGTCAAATAGCGCTCCGCGCTAATTTTGCCAAAGGCAAAATTATTTGACTGGGTAAAAATAAGCAAATCATATGCAAATAATCGCAATGCCCGGCAAGGTAGAATTTGTCAACGGCGCGGAACCGAACCACCAACAAGTTATCATTGAACCCTGCTATCCTGGTTATGGCACGACTATCGGCAATGCTTTGCGGCGGACGCTGCTCTCTTCTTTGCCCGGGGCGGCGGTGGTCGGCGTTAAGATTAAAGGGGCCGACCATGAATTCGCCGTTTTGCCCCATGTTAAGGAAGATGTTTTGGAACTGATTTTAAATTTAAAAAAACTGCGTTTGAAAATATTTAGCGATGAAGCGGTTAAACTTGAACTTGACGCCAGGGGAGAAAAAGAGGTCAAGGCTTCGGATATTAAAAAATCGAGCCTGGTGGAAATCGCCAATCCCGATTTAGTTTTAGGGCATATTACCGATATGGCCGGCAGCTTAATCATGGAAATTTCGGTAGCTAAGGGCTTAGGCTATATCACCGTGGAAAGCCGGGAAAGCGACAAGCATGAAATCGGCTACATTGAAATGGATTCCATTTTTTCGCCGATTTTATCCGTGGGCATAAACGTGGAAAACGTCCGCGTCGGCAAAATGACCAACTGGGACAAATTAATTTTAGACATTGTGACCGACGGCACCGTCACGCCGGAAGAAGTCTTTAACCAAGCGGTAGAAATTTTAATAAATCAATTTAACGCTTTGGTGGGAAAAACCCAAGGCGCCGGCGAACCCACGGCCGCGGCTCGGGCAACCGGTGAAAAAGAGGAGGTTCCGGCTGAAATCGAGGAAGAAAAAAAAGTTAAAAAAAGAGGCCGCCCCAAAAAACAATAAATATGAAACACCGAATTAAAGGAAAAAAATTAGACCGAACCAAGGCGCCCAGGGAGTCAATGCTGAAAAATCTGGCCGCCAGCGTGATTATTTATGAAAAAGTAAAAACCACCGAGGCCAAGGCCAAGGCGGTTAGGCCTTTAGTGGAAAAAGCCATTACTTTAGCGATTAAAGGCGGCCTTAACGCCCGCCGCGAATTAATTAGGCGACTGCCTCAACCATTGGCGATTAAAAAAGCCATGGAAGTTTTAGCCGGCAAATATCAGGACC
>MNZH01000055.1 GCA_001873515.1 Parcubacteria group bacterium CG2_30_45_37
TTGTAGATTTATGTAAAATCAAATAGTAATTATGCCTGTCTTGGTATAATTTTTCTATTTTTAAATCAGTTTCCCCGGCTAATTTCTTCAAGCCATAGCCGGTAAAAACATGATAATAACGCCGGCTGATTTTTTCGCCTTTGGCGTTTTTCCAGTCAAACAAAATGTCGCCCCAAGCCATCTGGTTTTTGCCAATCAGCTTAAACCAGTCATATTTTATAATTAGTTTTCTAAACTTTTTTTGGCTCCATAAATTCCAGACCGTTAAAATTATTTTCCCGCCAGGTTTTATTTTATTTTTTATCTGTTCTAAAGCCTTAAGGCGCAAATCTTTACCAGGCAAATGGTGTAAAACCGCGATGCAAAAAACATAATCAAAATCACGCTCCGGCAGTTTATCTAACTCTAAGATATCAGCGACTACCCATTTGTCATTGCGAGGAGCGGAGCGACGAAGCAATCTCTGGTTAGTTGCAAGTTTGATTAACTTTTCACTATTATCCACCCCCAAATAACTTATTTTTTTATTTTCAAACGCTTTTACTAGCCGCCCATTACCGCAGCCCACGTCTAAAACTCTATCGCCGTTTTTCACCATCTCGGACAATTTTATAAGTTCCGGCCACAAATCTTTTTTTCTGGTCAGATCAAAATCAGCCGCAATTTCCCCATAATTGCGTTTAACCAATTCCAATAAATTTTTTTGGGTTTGTTTATCCATAACTAATAATTTATTTCTTGCTTCTCATCTTCGCCAGCGTCAACTTTATCTCATCCCAGCTGTACTCCTCGCCCAGCGCTTCGCGAATCGGCGTTAATTTATCCGCGCCGACTTTTTTTACAGCAGCCATGATTTTTTTCTGCCGTTCCGGCTTAACCAGCTTATCAATATTAACGCCTAAACCCTTTTCCGCTAAAAAACATAAATGCCCCATAATCGTCCCGACCGTAAGCTCGCGCGCTTCCGCGATTTTTTCTACGCTCATACCCTTATTCCATAATTCCAAAGTTTCCAGCTGGGTTAATTTAGTGGACAAATTGAAAGTTTTTTTCTTTACTTCCCCCCTGACAAGGGGGGTAAGGGGGGTTTTACTCACCAGGCAATTATCGCACTTATGGCATTTTCCGGCTTCCAGGTCGCCAAAATAATCCAAAATGTATTTCTGCCGGCAGTCAAAATGGTAAATATAATTTTCCATCAGGTCTAATTTTTTATAAGCATGCTTCAGCTTATATTTAAGCGCCGCAAAATCCAATTTAACTTCGCCTCCGTCCACCCGTTTTAAAATTTTTAATTCTGTGCCGCGAAACGGCGGAACGTATTCCACCAAGTCCAAATCTTTTAATTTCTTTATGATGCGCAACAAAGTATCTTTTTTTATTTGTATAATATCCGCCACCTCGTCTAAATTAGCATACCAGCCCGCCATGAGCTCATTTTCATATTTAGTCAATAACTTTTCAATTATTTCAGCTTGCTTGTTTTTTTTACTTGCATATTTAATTCGTAATTCGTAATTCTTAATTCTTAATTTCAAATACGCTTGCCCCACCCGCTCATGCGAGCGCGTCACATAACCTTCGCGCTCCAAAATTTTTATGGCCGTGCCCACGGCCATTTCCGGCAATTTATCCGACAAGCTTTCCGCGATTTCGGCATAAGTGATCATAACCGTATCAGTATCATAGCTTTTTAAGATTTCATAAATTTCCAAAACCATTTCCGGCGGCGGATTATCGCCTTTGATGAAAAATTCCTGTAAGTAGCGGTCGCGCGGACTATATAATAGCAAGCAAAAACTTTGCTGGCCGTCGCGGCCGGCCCGGCCGGCTTCCTGATAATAGGCTTCAATCGTGCCCGGCATGTCGTAATGGATGACGAACCTGATATCCCGCTTATCAATGCCTAAGCCGAAAGCGTTGGTGGCGACGATAACCTTGGCTTTGCCTTTCATAAAATTTTCCTGCACCCATTGGCGGTCAGCCGCTTCCATGCCGGCATGATAACTTACCGCTTCAATATTATTGCCTAACAACGTTTGCAGCAACTCGTCGGCGCGCGACCTGGTGCCAACGTAAATTATGCCCGAGCCGTCAGGCACGCTGCTAATCGCGTCTAAGACAAACTGCGGCTTGCGCGAGTCTTGTGTGTTAATCACGCCGAATTGCAAGTTGGGCCGGGCAAAGCCGGTAATCACTAATTTGGGATTTACTAAACCTAATTGTTTTATTATATCCTCCCTGACTTCCAACGTCGCCGTAGCGGTAAAAGCCGCGACCGTGGGATTGCCTAAATATTCTATGGCGCCTTTAAGTTTTATATAGCTCGGCCGAAAGTTATGCCCCCATTGGCTGATGCAATGCGCCTCGTCAATGGCGAACAGACTAACTTTTATTTCACGCAAGGCGATCATAAACTCCGTGCTGTAAAATCTTTCCGGCGCGACGTAGAGCAGTTTGTACTGGCCGGCTTTCACGGCTTCCAGTCTGGCCATAGTTTCAGCTGAACTAATAGAGGAATTTATAAAAGTCGCGGGCACGCCGATTTTATGAAGCCCGTCCACCTGGTCTTTCATTAAAGCAATTAGGGGTGAGATTACTAAAGTAACGCCGTCTAATACCAAAGCCGGCAATTGGTAGCATAAAGATTTGCCGCCGCCGGTCGGCATGATAACCACGGTTGACTCGCCGGCTAAAATATTATCTATTACTTTTTCCTGCCCCGGCCGAAACGAATTAAAGCCGTAATGAATTTTCAGCAAAGCCAAAAGCTCTTGTTTTTTGTTGTCCATATAAATTCCCCCTTTAACAAAGGGGGTAGGGGGATTTTTATTCGTCATTCCTGCGTAGGCAGGAATCCAGAAGCATTTTTGTGAGGTTTCTTGACTTCCTAATTAAAATAAACTAATTTAAGATTAACACAAGGAGAAAATTAAGACAAAAAAGCATAAAATAACCGATTTTTTACAATATCCGCAAAGATTAAAAGGGTTGATCGGCTATGGCAACTTCGTCATAGATGATATTTACACCTAACTAACACAAAGCCCGCAGACGTTTAAACATCAGCGGGCCTTTTTATATATGTTTCATTTATCGCGCCGTCTTTTGTAAATCTCCAGCGTATTTTTAAACGCCATGGCGATGGTTAAGGGGCCGACGCCGCCGGGCACGGGCGTAATGTAGCCGGCCTTTTCTTTTACGTCTTCAAAATCCACGTCGCCCACAAATTTATCTCCCTGCTTGGAAATGCCGATATCTATAATCACTGCGTCCGGTTTTATCATGTCTTGTTTTATAAATTCCGGTTTGCCCGCGGCCGTGATTAAAATATCGGCTTGCCTGGTTTGTTCGGCTAAATTTTTATCATCAACCTGAACGGCTTCTGCTTTAGCGCCTTGGCATTTTAAAATATGCGCCAAGCTTTTGCCGAAAATATCAGAGTTAGAAACTACACAAACTTTTTTATCTTTAATTTCGTAATCTATACTTTTCAGGATTTTCAGTACTACGGCGAACACCGGTGGCATTAAACCGGAAAAATCGCAACTCTTAAGCAATTTTTCCAAATTATCCGGCTGAAAACCGTCCACGTCTTTAGTCGGGTCAAGCGCCAGCATAATCGTATCCGCGTCAATGCCAGCGGGCATTGGTAGCTGCACTAAAATCGCGTCAACAGAGTTGTCTTCATTCAAACATCTAATCATTTCTAATATTTCCCGCTCGCTGGTATTTTCCGCGCATTTGTACAAGTGCGTATCAATCCCGACTTTTTTGGCCTCCGCTTCTTTCAATCTTACGTAAAGCTCGGAGTCGGGCCGCTTACCCGTTAAAATAATGGCTAAATTGGGCCGAGCGCCGTTTAGCTTGATTATTTGTTTTACGATATCATCTTTAATGCTATCGGCTAATTTTTTGCCGTCAATAATCTTTGCCATAATGATTTGTCATTGCGAGGAGCGTAGCGACGAAGCAATCTCACGAACAACAAACTTTTATTTAAGACTCCATATCCGTTAGATTGCTTCGCTTCTTTCAGAAGCTCGCAATGACATTATATTGAAGGAATGGGAAACTTTAAGCACATCTCTTTAACCTGCGCTTTTATGTTATCCAGCATTTCCGCTTCGTCTTTCTGTTCAATGGCGGCGTTTACCCAGCCCACGATTTTTTTAACTTCTTCCTGCTTCAGGCCGCGCGTGGTG
>MNZH01000056.1 GCA_001873515.1 Parcubacteria group bacterium CG2_30_45_37
TCTCCTTCGTAAGGCGAGGGGGAAAAGAGGCGGAGTCGATGAGCGAAAACAAAACGCTCAAGAGCGTTTTTTTGTTTTCGGAATAAGGGTGGTACCGCGTAAAGCCTAAAGCTTTCCGTCCCTTAAGCATAGTTTGGCTATGTTTAAGAGATGGGAAGCTTTTTTTGTTTCCCAAATGAACATTATAAAAGGAGGAGTAGGTAATGGACAAGTGCGAAATTCATGATTGTAAGTTGATTATCAAGAAAATGGCGGTGGGCTGGGGTGACGAGAGCGTTAAGGTTTGCCCGGAGTGCGAACGCGAAAGAGAAAAGGCAGGCAAAACCGGACAGATTTTTTCAACCGCCAGAGCCGGCTGGCAGTAGCCGCCAAAACGCGGGGGGCGAAATTAATTTTTCGTCCCCGCTTCTTTACAATTATTTTATTTAAATATAGAATAAAAACATGGAATTAAATAAGCAAAACTATAAGCCAATCGTCTTTTCCGGAGTTCAGCCTTCCGGGGTTTTGCATTTGGGCAATTATCTGGGCGCGCTTGAGCAATGGGTCCAAATGCAGGATAAATATAACTGCATTTTTTGCGTGGTGGATTACCACGCCATTACGGTCAAGCAGGAGCCTAAAGAATTGGGCCGGCGAATTTTGGACGTGGTAAAAATCTATCTGGCCGCGGGCATTAATCCGGCCAAGGCCGTGATTTTTCAGCAATCGAATATTACGGCGCATACGGAATTGGCCTGGATTTTAAATTGCGCGGTCGCGCGCCTGGCGGATATGAATAAGATGACGCAGTTTAAGGAAAAGGGCGGAGAAAAAGAATCGGTTAGCGTGGGCTTGTATGACTACCCGGTTTTAATGGCCGCGGATATTTTACTTTATAACACCGATGCCGTGCCGGTGGGCGACGACCAGGTGCAGCATGTGGAACTGGCCAGAACTTTGGCGCAGAGGTTTAACCGCGAATATGGCCAAGTTTTTAAGGTGCCTGAAGTGGCGGTCAGAAAGCAAGGCGCACGCATTATGGGGCTTGATGACCCGAGTAAAAAAATGAGCAAAAGCGCCAACTCGGCGGCCAATTACATCGCGCTTACCGACGCGCCCGAGGTGGCGGCGAAAAAAATCAGGCGCGCCGTAACCGATTCAGGCTCGGAAATTAAATATGATGTTAAAAATAAGCCGGCCATTGCCAATTTAATGACGATTTATTCACTTTTGACTGGCCTGGGTTTTAAAGAATTGGAAAAAAAATATCAAGGCAAAGGCCCCGCCTACGCCGAGGCTTCGGTGGGCAAGTACGGCGAATTTAAAAAAGATTTGGCGGAAGCGGTTAAGAAATTTTTAATTAAATTTCAGTTAAAATACCATAGTTATTCCGGTGATGAAGTTAAGCGAATTTTAAAAGACGGCGCGCGCCAAGTCCGACCCGTCGCCGAAGAGACCTTAAAGAAAGTTAAAGAAAAATTGGGGATAAATTGAATAAGAGGTTAACCTCCCCTAACCCCTCCTTCGCAAGGAGGGGAAAAATTTATGGCAAATCAATTTAAAGGAGTGATTAATCAGTTAAATAAGACCGCGGCGATTATGAAGCTTAAGCATGATGAATTGGAGATTTTAAGAAAGCCGGACCGGGTGATTGAAGTCTCTTTGCCGGTGTTAATTGATGACGGGCATATTAAAGTTTTTAACGGCTATCGCGTGCAATACAATAATATCCGCGGGCCGTATAAAGGCGGCATTCGCTTTCATCCCAAAGTCAGTTTGGATGAAGTTAAGGCTTTGGCTTTTTTGATGACCATAAAATGCGCCGTGGCCGATATTCCTTACGGCGGGAGCAAGGGCGGGGTGGCGGTGGAGAGAATAGTCAAGGCGCTTAAGGCAAGGGGAATTTAAAATCATATGGACATCCAAGAACTTCTGGCCACGGCCAAAGAACAAACCTTTGGCCGATTCGCCCAAAAATTAAATTCTTTAATCAGAGAAAATTATAAATTCAGCAATCTGGACGAAGACAATCGAAAAATAATATTGGATATTATAAAAAAGCATTTAGGTGATATCCATAACGGCCAGGGGATTTCTTCAACTGTATTGGAAAGGGAACGTTATGGCCTTTATCAGCATCGTGAAAAATTAAAATTAACCGAAGCGGATTTGGCGGATATAAAAGAGATACTGAATTTATTTAAAAAATAGAAGATAAAAAAACTGGGGAAATATTTACTCGGTTTTTTGTATAAAAATTCTAATTAAGACTTTCCACATTAACCCCGTAGTTCCAGTCAATTTCCTCATAGCTACGGAGCAGATTATTGATGTAAGTTCTTAGTTGGTCATATTTATCTTGCGTCAGGGCTTCAAATTTAACGGTTAAGTACGGGCCGTTTTGCGAATAGCGAATTATGAACATCGAGTCCGGCATTTCCAGTCTGACGCCGTCGCCGACTCGTTCGTCATCAATTACTTCAGCGGCTGGAAAGTCTTGCTTCGATTTTTGAGCCACTAAATTCATTAAGCCAACTTTGGTTTCGTCGGGGCAGCCGACTTTAATTTCCGGGCTGGAAATATATTGGGGCAAGTCGGCCACCGCCCGGGATAAAGATTTTTTATTTATTGATAAATAATCCAGTAGTGCCAACGTGGAATAGCAGCCGTCATCATGGGGGTAGAAATTATCCAGAAAATAAAAATGGCCGGAGAGCTCGCCGGCAAATTTTGCCTGTTCTTGCTGGGCCTTAGCTTTAATGAAAGAATGGCCGGTGCGCCACATAATGGCTTGGCCGCCAGCCTTTTTGATGGTTTCCGCAACGGCCTTAGAGCATAAAGCGTTAAAAACAATTTTGGCGCCGGCCGTTTTTTTTATGGCGCTGGCCGCGAATAAGGCGACGATAAGATCATTCCATAAAGCCGTGCCTTTATCGTCGACGACGCCGAGGCGGTCGCCGTCAGAATCATAAGAAAAGCCCAAGTCGGCTTTTTCGGCCAATATTTTTTTTGATAATCTTTCGGCCACTTGTTTTTCCGTGGGGTCAGGCGTGCCGGCGGGAAAGCTGCCATCCAGTTCGCAATTACTCTCAATTACCTCGCAGCCGACTTTTTTTAGTAATTCAGGCACGAAAGCTCCGGGAGTAGAACGACTGGGGTCAACCACCACCTTGAATTTATTTAGATTGGGGAATCTTTTGGCCAAGTCGGCAAAATATATTTCAGTTATGTTTTTTTCGGTTAAATTGCCTTGGCCGGAAATAAAATTATCCTGTTCGGCGATTTTTCTTAATTCTTGGATTTCATTTTCAACCATAGTTCTTGAATAACCGGTGCCGAATTTAAAGCCATTATATTCAGCCGGATTATGCGAGGCCGAAACCGAAACGCAACCCTCGGCTTTAAAATAATATTGCGCCCAATAAATAGTTCCGGCTAAGGCTAAGCCAATATCAACAACATCAATGCCGCTGGCCAGCAGGCCTTTAATAATCGCCTGGCTATATGACTCGCTGGTGAGCCGGCAATCGCGGCCGACTACGGCTTTATTTATGTTGTTTTTTAATAAAAAGGCGCCATAGGCTTTGCCCAAGTGCTCAACAATCTCCGGGTTTAAATCTTTACCGGCCACGCCTCTTAAATCATAACCGCGAAACATCTGCGGATTAACTTGCATAGGCGATATTATTATGGTTAAATTAGATATGCTTATTTTAACATTTAAAATTTTAGCGGGCAATCATCAGGGCCGCAAAAAAGACGGCTTGCGCTAGACGAGCTAGACAAGCCGGGTGTGACATGAAAGTTGATTTGCTTGTTACCCGGACACGATTTTCATATGTGCGCCTGAACATTGTATTTGCGAAAAATCGCTACAGGTGAGCACCAGTATTTGTGTGTGACCGGAATTCAGTGATATTGCGCACCAAGGTGGATGGCTACCAGCTGTTAAACCGCAAGTACACGTAACGTCGATTATCAGTTTAACTGGTAAAGGACCATCCTTGAAAATGTTTTTGATGATTGTCTGAGAAGGCAGATAACCTCCAATCTCAGGCACTTTGCCGTTGTCTTTGGGTAAAGCAAGGTCTCCCTCCGCAAAAATTATTCTTTCGCACATCGCTGGACCCTCCTATTATGACAATATATTTGTTTATATGTTTTAAAGACCGGCTATATACAAAAAACCATGGTCAGAAACGACCATCGGTCCAAACGGATAAATTGTTAAAATTTTTTTCCGCTTTTTTTAAGTATAATACGTTAATAATTCCATGTCAACTGCCAAAGAAAAACTTAATAAATTGAAGGCGATTAACGAGTTGCTTGGCAAAAAAGTCAGTTCGCGAGCCGATTTGATGGCTAAAAAAAGAAAACTGGCAAAAAAGCACAGGATTGGCATTTTATTGAATTCGGAAATTTTAAAAGAGTATAGAAATGGGCTGGAAGCCGGGGCGATTAAACGGCGGTTGGAGCTGGAAAAAATTCTACGCAAACGCGCCGTGCGCACGCTGTCCGGCATCGCGCCGGTAGCGGTTTTAACTAAACCTTATCCTTGCCCGGGCGAGTGCGCTTATTGTCCGACGGAGAAAAACGTGCCGCAAAGCTATTTATCCAACGAACCGGCCGTGATGCGCGCCATTCGCTGTAATTACGACCCATATAAACAAGTAGAGTTGCGCTTGCGCGCCCTGGAAGCTAACGGCCACGAGCCAACTAAAATTGAATTGATTGTTATCGGCGGAACCTGGAGCGTTTTGCCGGAGAATTATAAATATTGGTATATTTGGCAATGTTTTAAAGCGGCGAATGAATTTGAGGAATGTCAAAACTCAAATGTCAAAACTCAAAACTATAACTTAAAACTCAAAATTGAAAAAATAAAAAAGCTATTGGATCTTGAACAGAAAAAGAATGAAGGCGCGAAATATAAAATAATTGGCATAACCTTGGAAACGCGTCCGGACTATATTAATGAAAGAGAACTGTGGCAGATGCGCCAGTTGGGCGCGACGCGCGTGGAATTGGGCGTACAGGCGATTGATGATAAAATTTTAGAAAAAAATAAGCGCGGGCATGGCGTTGCGGAAATCGCGCGAGCCACGGAAATGCTGAAAAATTTTGGGTTTAAGGTAACTTATCATATTATGCCCGGCTTGCCCGGCGCCACGGTCAAAAAAGATTTGGCCATGTTTAAAAAATTATTTACGGACGAGCGGTTTCAGCCGGACCAGCTTAAATTTTATCCCACTTTGGTGACGCGCGGCAGTTTATTATATAAATGGTGGCGGGCAGGAAAATATAAACCGTACTCGGATAAGGTTTTACAAAATTTAATTGCGGCCTGCAAAAAAGCCGTGCCGCCTTATGTGCGTATCATCAGGCTGATTCGCGATATACCGGGCGAATCAATTATAGCCGGAAATCTGGTGACGAATTTGAGACAAGTGATGAAAGATCGGGGCGTGGCTTGCCGGTGTATTAGATGTAGAGAGCCGAGAGAATTAAAAATTACGAATTACGAATTACGAATTATAAAATACCAGGCTTCCGGCGGGGTAGAATATTTT
>MNZH01000047.1 GCA_001873515.1 Parcubacteria group bacterium CG2_30_45_37
TACATTTTTACAAAACCGCTTCTACATTTTTACAAAACCGCTTCTTTGGCCGCTTTGGCGACTTTGAATTTAACCACGGTTTTAGCCTTAATCTGGATGGTTTCGCCGGTTGCCGGATTTCTGCCCATTCTGGCGGCGCGGTTGATTTTAACTAATTTGCCCAAACCCGGGATAACAAACTCGCCGCTCTTTTTAACCTCGCGAAGCGCTAAATTGGCTAATTTTTCCATAAAATTAGCCGTGTCTTTCTTGCTCATGCCGGCCTCGGCCGCCATGGCGTCTAACAATTGAGACTTGGTCAGTTTTGACATAGTTTTACTTTCGCTCCGACCGAAGCGTCGGGGCTTATTTATAAATTGTTAATAAAAGCTTACCTATCAAGCATTATACACTACTGGCTTAAAAAAGCCAATATTTACTGGGTATTTAATCCGCAGGGGAAGAAGGAATCGGACCCTCATCTCTGGTTTTGGAGACCAGCATTCTACCACTGAACTATTCCCCCGTATTGTGAGGTTTATTTAGTTTCTTTGTGCGTGGTATGCTTCTTGCAATGCTCGCAGAACTTTTTCAATTCCAGCCTATTTTTAAGGGTTTTTTTATTCTTTCTGGAAAAATAGTTGACGCGCTTGCAAACCGCGCACTCCAATTTTATTAAATTATCTTGCGACATAAGGTTATTGTTTATTAAGTTAGGTGGGCCGGGTAGGATTCGAACCTACGAAGGCGTGAGCCAACAGATTTACAGTCTGTCCCAGTTGACCGCTTTGGTACCGACCCTAACCTTTGAGCCGTTGCGCGGATTTGAACCGCGGACCTACTCCTTCGCTTATACCTTTTTTTATTAAACGCCGTATAAAAGGGCTAGACTGTATCTTAAGCTTATCATTTTGTGATTTAGCTTCCCTTGTCAGTCGTTCGAGCGCTTGACTGCGCTACGGTCTTGGCTGCGACGTCAGCCTTTAACCGTAATTCGGGATTCAATATAATATTTCTATTACAAGGGGCGGAAAATTGCGTCCCACCATGGAGTTGCTCTACCAGCTGAGCTACAACGGCAATAGGTCTATTAATTTATTTTTTAATTTAATGTTGCCATAATAAATTGTTAATACCCCAAATTTACTTTTATTTTTATAGGTTCCCACGCTTCCGCTTTTAGTTATAAGCGGTTTATAAAATTGCTTTTTATTAATTTTTAATTTTCTAATCCAATATGTTAATGCTTCGTCTAAATCAATATCAGAAAAAATTTGTAAATGAAATTTTAAATCTTTTTTATTAATTTTAAAAAATATTATTAAAAATTCAATGAATTTATTTAATAACACCGGATCAGTATTTCCAAGTCTGACTGTGTTTTTATTAGCCTTATTTCCTTCGCCCCAATATAACCCCAAACCCAGGCCAAATAATTTTGCTTCTTCTATGTTTCTCGGGGGAACGAATTCAAATGGATCGCCATTCGGATTATGTTTAATGTAAATTGCATCGCTTATCGACCTCTTGGTTATATAATATTTTTTTAGCCAATAATTTATGCGGTTCGACGAACAATTAAATATTTCCGCTATTTCTTGAGCCGATTTATGCTCATCGGAATATAATCTTCTAAGACGCCCTGAATTAATTTTCCCTTTCTTCATAAAATTAGCTAGTATTAACTCTATGAGTTAATTATATAACTAATTTCAATACTGGTCAACCAAATTCTTATCCGAATACTACTCCACCAACTAAGGCAAACTATTTAATTTTAAAATAAAATAACTTATAACCCATTATAACCATATTTTTCGGCTCGCGCCAGTTATAAGTTATAAGTTAAAAGCTATAAATAACTTCATTACATTTCGTCAATCTGCTTCTTAAAATCTTCCAATTTATGATTATCCGGATTGGCCTTGACTAACTTCCCGTAAACATCCAGGGCCAGGGCTTTGTCTTTTATAATTATACTGATTACCAGCATAGTGTCAAGGTATTTTGGGTTAGCCGGCTCTATTTTTAGCGCTTTTTTTAAGCTTTTAACCGCCTCGGGCCATTTACCCATGGCCTGGTAAACTTGCGCCAGGTTAAAGTGGGTTTGAGCATTAGCCTCCTCGTCATCTTCTTTCAGTTTTAAAAGGTGCTCAAAGGTCTGCTTGGCCTCCTCAAATTCTTTCCTGGCGAAATAGATTCTCCCCAGCTCTTTAAAAGCTCTAAGGTTCTTGGAATCCAGGCCGATAATTTCAATATATTTTTTCTCGGCCGCGTCCAAGTCGTCCCGTGCCTTAAACTCCTCGGCCTGGGCGAAAAGCCGGTCGATCGTTTTAGCGGCGTCAATCTTGGCGTCAGGGCCGGCCTGATAATCATTTTTCAGTTGGTATAATTTACTTAAACTTGAACGAAAAAAATTTCCTAAGGCCGCTCCGGCCGGCTTAAGCCGGCGACCGGCTTTCGCCCACCACTTAACGACATTTCTTTTTAAGCGGTTGGAAATAATTCTTTCTTTAAATTTCGCCTCTTTCTCCGCCGGGATGTTGGCCACGTCCAAAGCCGCCAGTACGGAAAATTTCTTGGCCACGATAACTATAATTACGCTTAAACTGACCAAAATCAAAAGTAAGGGAATAATATTGTACATAGGCTCTAAGTTTCCATTTTCGCCGCCCGATATCTCCCGGCGCTGCCGAATAATTTCATTTTTTCCATAATGGTTTTTTCCATGGCGGCGATCGTGGGCTTTAATAAATTTCTCGGGTCGGTTTCCTTTTTATTTTTTAAACAAGTATTAATCAGAGTTTGGCAAAAAGCGACTTTTAAATCAGTGCCGACGTTAATAATATTGACGCCCTCTTTGACGGCTTTTTTAATTTTGCTGTCGGCCACGCCCGAGCCGCCGTGCAAAATGAAAGGAATTTTCACCTGTTTTTTGATGGCTTTAAGCAAACTGAAAACAATATCTTCGTTGGCGTGAACGCCATGGGCCGTGCCGATGGCGGCGGCGATAGTATCAACTTTAGTTTCTTTAACGAATTTAATCACCTCCTCCGGTTTGGCCAAAGGAATTGCTTTTAGCCTGGCCGAAATATCGCCAGGCGAACCCACTATGGCGCCAACCTCTCCCTGGACCCAAACGCGCCTGGCGTGCGCCACTTTAACCACCTGCTTGGTCAAATTGATGTTTTCGTCCAAAGGCAAGCTGGAAGCGTCAATATGCACTGAAGTAAAACCGGCGTTGATGCATTCAAAAACCGCGTCAAAACTGGAGCCGTGGTCCAAGTGCAAAGCAATCGGCACGGCGGCGGCCACGTTCTTCGCCACCGTGGAAACGATGTGGGTGACCGGCTTTAAACCCATGTACTTTATGGCGCTTTCGGAGACTTGAATGATGGCGGCCGAGTTGGCTTTAACCGCCGCCCGCGCCACGGCCAAAATCGACTCAAGATTGGTGACGTTAAAAGCGCCCAGGGCGTATCCCCCCTTTTGCGCTTCTCTAACTATGTCTTTAATGTGAACCAGCATATTAAATAATACTAATCCGCGAATTTGGCAGGTTTGAATTTTATTTAGTTATTGTTTTGGCAACTTTATAAAATTCATCGGCTTGCAGGCTGGCGCCGCCCACTAAGAGGCCGTCCATGTTTTCCAAATGAACGAAGCCTTTGACGTTCTTTGAATTAATGCTGCCGCCGTAAATAATCCGAAAATTTTTATTGTTTACTCGCATGCCAAACATGTCGTTTAAAGCCAGCTTAATAATTTTATGGGCGTATTCGGCCTCGGCCGGCTCGATGGCCGTGCCCGTGCCGATGGCCCAAATCGGCTCATAAGCCACGATTATTTCCTGCTCGCCGAAAACGTCTATACCGGATAAAGCTTGCTGCAATTGGTCAACTAAAACGAAATCGCGCCTAT
>MNZH01000034.1 GCA_001873515.1 Parcubacteria group bacterium CG2_30_45_37
AGCGGGTACTAAGGTCGATCGACTCGGTGATACTCGTGGTAGACGCGCAAGAAGGGCCTATGCCGCAGACCAAATTCGTTTTAAGAAAATCTCTTGAGCTGGGGCTTAGGCCGATTGTGGTAATTAATAAAATTGATAAGCCGGCGGCCAGAGTGGACTGGACTTTGGAAAAAATTTATGAATTGTTTTTGGACCTTGGCGCTAATGATAAGCAGCTTGATTTCGCGGTCGTCTACGCCATCGCCCGGCAGGGCATTGCCAAAAAGACCATGAAAGACCAAAGCGATAATTTAAATCCGCTCTTGGACGTTGTCTTGGAAAAAGTCAAACCGGCCTCGACTAAAGCCGCCCTGAAGCTGCCCTTAAGAATTCAGCCGTTCAATCTGGCCTATGATAATTTTATCGGCCGGTTAGCCATCGGCCGGATTTACGAGGGCGTGGTTAAACAGTCTGACAACGTTATAATTAAAAACCCGGCGGGCGCTATTAGGAGCGGAAAAATTTCTAAACTATTCACTTTTGAAGGTTTAAAGAGAAAAGAAGTCCAGGCGGCCGCGGCCGGAGACGTTGTGATGATCGCCGGTTTGCCGGATATTTATATCGGCGAAACTATCTGCGCGTCAGCCGAGCAGGCGGCTTTGCCCGCCATTACCATCGACCAGCCCACGATTTCTTTGAATTTTTTGGTCAACAATTCGCCGTTCGCCGGGCGCGAAGGCAAATACGTCACCAGCCGGCAAATTAAAGAAAGGTTGGAAAAAGAGCTGGAAGTGAACGTGGGATTAAAAATTGATTTCAGCGCCGGAGATTATTATAAAGTTTACGGCCGGGGAGAACTGCATGTCGCTATTTTACTGGAAAATATGCGCCGCGAAGGTTTTGAACTGCAAGTTTCCCAGCCCACGGTAATTATTAAAGAAGTCAATGGCGTTAAATTAGAGCCGTTTGAAGAAATAACTATTGATGTTCCCCAAGAAATGTCCGGTATCATCATAGAAAAAATGTCCAAGCGCAAAGGGCTCTTAAAAGAAATGAAACCGGAGCACGCCGGGGTCAGGCTGGTTTTTGAAATTCCGATTAGGGGGCTGCTAGGTTATCGGAGCGAGTTTATGGTGGATACCAGGGGCGAGGGCATTATTTCAACGCATTCAGCCGGCTTTAAACCGCAAGCGGGCGAGATCGTAAAAACCGAGCCAGGTTCCATGGTTTCCCTGGCTAGCGGCAAGGCTTTGGCTTTTTCTTTATGGAATCTGCAGGAACGAGGCCAGCTATATATCGGCGCCACCACCGAAGTTTATGAAGGCCTGGTCATCGGCAACGTGGCCAAAGGCAATGACTTGGATGTAAATCCGATTAAAGGCAAGCAGTTAACCAACATGCGAGCCTCGGGCGCGGATGAAGCCATTAGATTAACTCCGCCCTACGAAATTACCCTGGAACGGGGCTTGAGTATAATGAAGGCAGACGAATATTTGGAGGTGACGCCCAAAAGCGTGCGTTTGCGCAAGACGCAGCTAACCAAAAATGACCGGGTAAAAGCCAGGCGCAACAAAATTGACCAGTAATTCGTATAATATATAATATGAGTAAGGCCATGATTAGGCTAATTTAATTATATTTAAATATATGGAGAATAATTATAAAAAATTACTGGTAACTATTTTAATCGCTTCGGTTTTGGTCAGTTCGGTTTTTGGCGCGGCCATGGGCTTTTGGGCCGGCAGTTTGGCTAACGGCCGGCTAAAAAACCTTTGGGGAGTAATTAGCGGCGGCCAGGGAAAAGTCATAACCGTAACCGAGGAATCGGCCGTGATTTCGGCCGTGGACAAGGTGGCGCCGGCCGTGGTGAGCATTATTGTGACTAAAGATTTACCGAAAATTGAGCAGTATTATTCCAATCCTTTCGGCTCGGAATTTTTCCGTGAATTTTTTGGCCAGGATTTTAACGACCTGTTCGGCCAGCAAGCCGTGCCGCAGTACCGGCAGAACGGCACGGAAAAAACCGAAATCGGCGGCGGCACCGGCTTTATCGTTTCCGCCGACGGCTATATTATCACTAATCGGCATGTGGTTTTGGACCAAGCGGCCGAATACACGGTTTTAATGAATGATGAGGCCAAATATCCGGCTAAAGTTTTGGCCCGCGACGCTTTAAACGATTTAGCGGTTTTAAAAATTGAAAAAGATAATTTGCCGACCGTGGAATTGGGCGACAGCGCGAACCTGAAAGTCGGACAAAGCGTCATCGCCATCGGCAATGCTTTGGGCGAATTCAGGAACACGGTTTCTACCGGCGTGATTTCCGGCCTGGCGCGTTCGGTCACGGCCGGCGGCGCCGGCATTGGCAATGAACAATTGATAAATGTTATTCAGACAGACGCTTCAATTAATCCTGGCAATTCTGGCGGCCCGCTACTTAATATCGCCGGCCAGGTTATCGGCATCAATACGGCCATGGCGCAAGGCGCGCAGAATATCGGCTTCGCCATACCAATAAATGAAGTCAAAAGTACGATTGAGAGTGTGCAAAAAAACGGTCGCATTGTCAGGCCCTGGCTGGGCGTTAGATATGTCATAATTAACAAGGCGATTGCTGATGCTAATAAATTATCGGTTGATTATGGCGCGATTATTGTTCGGGGCCAAAATCGGACCGACTTGGCGGTAATTCCGGGCAGTCCGGCGGACAAAGCCGGGTTAGTGGAAAATGATATAATTTTGGAAATCAATCCTTCGGGCGGCTCAGGACAGGCTGGCCAAAAAATAACCGAGGAAAACCTGCTGGCCAATCTGGTGGTTAAATTTAAGCCAGGCGATGAAATCACTTTGCGTGTTATGCATCAGGGGAAAGAGAAGATTGTAAAAGTAAAATTAGAGGAAATGAAGTAAAGACTTGCATTTTTTTGCGGTTATGATATAATAATTTTATTAAATATATGAATCTAGCCGTTAGAAAAAACATGTTGTTGGCCTCATTGTTGTTACTACCCGGTCGGGCGGCTTATTTTCGTATAATTTAATCTCAAGATAAATCAGATTGATTATAAGCCACCAGGAGAACGGGTGGTGTTTTTTTATGTTCATTTTTAATTGAAAAGGAGGATTAAGAGCATGATAGAAGGCAATATGGCGGAGTGCGCGGTAAGAATTCGCGCGGCGCGCGGCGATTATATTTGTCCGGTTTGTGACACCAAGGTTATCGGCGGAGACCATAGCGCTACGGAGTGCCAGCGGATTAAGGGTCTTATCGAGGCCAGAGAAAGGGATGGCGGTATTATCGTTTGGGCTTAAACGAAAAAAAGGAGGAGAGGATTATGGCAAGTGAACTGCAAGAAACATTGAATCAGCTCGGGGCGCATTATCGCGAGCACGGAGGAGAGGGCAGCCAGCCTTTTTGCAATCAGGCGAGTGAAATGCTTGAGAAAAATTTTCAAGAGCAGCGCGTTCGGGTAGCGCAAAGCTATGGAGCCGCAGAAATGTGCGAAGATCCCAAGCTTGGCGGAAAAAAGTTGTGCAACCGCGCTGAAGGCACGAGCAGGTGCAGGAAAAGAAAAGACGCCGGCAGATGTACCCCCAAAGATTTAGCCGCTTGCGCCAAAAAAAACAAAACCGCTTTGTTGCCCGGCTATAGAAAAGCCAGATTAGTCGCTACGGCGTAAAAAATACGACCCGAGCGTAACCGGAAAATTCAGCCACAGATTGATTTAAAAAATTTGTGGCTTTTTTATTTGTTATTTTGTAAAGACAGATAAAATCCCCCTTACCCCCTTTATTAAAGGGGGTAAATGCACGCTTGATTTAACCCTCTTAATTCCCCTTTACAAGGGGGACTTTTTAAAGGTAAGATAAAACCATGGAAAATCTATTAAAAAACCTGGAAGTATTAAGAGAACGCCTCCTGGATACCTGGGGGTTGCTTTAACCTGGACCGGCAGAAAGAAAAAGTCAGCGGACTAAAAGTTGAAATGTCCAAGCCGGATTTTTGGCAGGATCGCGAACGCGCGGTGGAAGTCAG
>MNZH01000025.1 GCA_001873515.1 Parcubacteria group bacterium CG2_30_45_37
GTCGGGGAAATAGTCGCGGGAAACATAAGCCAGCTTGTTAAAAATATTAAGCAGGCTGTCTTTGCCGCCGCCGGTCAATAAGGAAACATACAAATCTTTGGCCTCTTGTAAAATTTGGACGACTAAAAACACCAAGGGGGTAAAAATCAGCACGACGATGATAATGGTTGTTAAAAAAGCGGCCAGGCCTTGATGTTTTAAAGTATATTTTAACATTTTAGCGTAAAGCGGCTGAAAAATTACGCTGAAAACCAGGGCTAAAACGATGGCGAATAAAAACGGGCGCAAAATAAAAAATGACAAAGCCATGGTGATGGACAAAACAATCAGCAGAAAATAAAATTGCGGCTTTAAATTGTTCATAGGTTTTATTTAAATTATTAGGTTTAATTTTCTCCGGTAGAAAAATTTTCTGACCTCCTCAACTATGATAATGGAGGCGGCGATTGGTATAACCACTAGCCAGTCGGCTGGGCCAAGCGGCACGGTGTGAAGAATTTTCTGTAAGAGGGGCTGATAAACCGCCAGCAGCTGTAAAGCGATAACGATCAAAGTGGCGCCGACCAAAAATTTATTGGCGAAAAAATTAGTTTGAAAAATAGACTTCTCTTCAAAGCGGCAATTCCAGGCGTTAAACCATTGGCAGACGGCCAAAACCGTAAGCGAAATCGTCCAGGCTTTGGCCGGAGCGCTCGCCAAATAGTTATTAAACAAATAAAGCACGCCCGCGGCCATGGGCAAGGCCATCAAGAGCATCCGTCGCGCCATCAAAGAGTCAACTATTAATCGGTTGGGTCGCTTTAGCTTCTTGGTTAAAAGATTTTTTTCTTTCGGCTCCATGGCTAAGGCCATGTCGAGAAAACCGTCGGTAACGAAATTGAGCCAAATAATCTGCGCCGGCAAAAGCGGCAAGGGCAAGCTTAAAGCCAAAGCGCCGGCAATGACCAGTACTTCTCCCGCGTTGGTGGAAAAAAAATATAAAACGACTTTTTTAACGGTCCGATAAATATGGCGGCCCTCGGCAACCGCCGAGGCGACATTGGCCAAATTATCATCTAATAATACCAGGTCGGAAGCCTCTTTGGCCACTTCCGTGCCGATGCCGCCCATGGCGATGCCCAAATCCGCGGCCACCAACGAAGGCGCGTCGTTCACTCCATCGCCGGTCATGGCCACGATTTCACCCCGCGCCTTATAGGCCTGAATAATCCTTAACTTATGGTCCGGCGTCACTCGGGCGAAGACCGTGGTGTCAGCTATTTTTGCCTGTAAATTCTTGTCCGACAGCTCGTCAATCTCGGCGCCGGTTAAGATTAAATCGCCCGCGCGGTAAATGCCGGCCTCTTGGGCGATGGTTTGCGCCGTATTTTTATGGTCGCCGGTGATCATGACCAGGCGCAGGCCGGCCGCGCTATTTTTTTCAACCGCCGCCGCCGCTTCCGGCCGGAGCGCGTCTTTCATACCGATTAAAGCGACAAAAGTCAGCTCGCCGACCGCCCGCGCGCTGGCAATATTTTTAGCGTCGCCAGTTTCCGCCAAGGCCACCACCCGCATGCCGTTTCGCGACATTTCCAAAAAAACCGATTCTAAATTTTTTCTACTCTCCTCTTCTAAGGGAAAACTTTTGTCGTGGCGCCGAATTTTTTGGCAAAGTTTTAAAATTACTTCCGGCGCGCCGGCCACGGCCAGGAATTTTCTGCCGCCGCTTTGATGCACCGCGGCGTGATATTTTAATTTGTAATCAAACGGAAAGTCAATCACTAAGGGCGCCTCCCGCTCCAGCTCATCTTTAATGAAACCGATTTTTTGCGCCAAAATTTTTAAAGCCGCTTCGGTCGGGTCGCCGGCCACTTGCCATTGCCCCGTATTCTCATTATACATCACCCTGGCGTTGGCGCAAAAGCAGGCGATCTTGCCGACTAAAAGCAGTTCCGGATGATTCGGCGGAGAAACGGCTTCGCCCGACAATTTAATCTCGCCTTTCGACTCGTAGCCAAAGCCGCTCACGCTAAACCGCTTATCGCCCGCGTAAATTTCCTGCGCCACCATCTCATTTTTGGTAATGGTGCCGGTTTTATCAATCGCGATCACCCGCGCCTGGCCCAAGGCTTCCACGGCCGGCAATTTCTTCACTAAAACATTCTGCTTGCTCAAGCGCCAAACTCCGGTGGCTAAAACCAAGGTGATGACGATGGGCAGGCCTTCGGGAATTATGGAAACGGCCAGCGCTACCACCGTGGCAAGCATCGCTACGGCCGATTTGCCGGTAACCATCCCGAATAAAAACAAAAAAAGGCTGATGCCGGCGACCGCCGCGATAATCAAACGGGTGAGCTCGCGGATATTGGCCTTAGAAGGGATTTCCGTGTCAATAATTTCTAATTTTTTGGCGATTTTACCGATAACAGTTTCCAGGCCGGTGGCCACCACCACGGCCCGGCCGTTGCCGGATAAAACATAACTGCCCTTAAACACCATGTTTTTTATCTCCGCGGCCGGCCAAGCGCCGCTAACCATGGGTTCCACGATTTTATGCTCCGGTTCGGATTCGCCCGTGAGCATTGCTTCGTCAAGGTTTAAATTGTGCGATAAAATCACGCGCGCGTCCGCCGGCACCTTTTCGCCTTCCTGCAAAATTATAATGTCGCCCGGTACGACTTCCGCGTCCGAAATAATCAGCTCCCGGCCCGCCCGCATGACCGTGGCTTTGGTCTGGACGAAATTCTTTAACGCCAAGAGCGTGTTCTGCGCCTTGCCTTCCTGAATGGTGCCAACCGCGGCGTTAAACAGCAAAATCGCCAAAATAATCAGGCTGTCGGACGGCTCGCCGATGAAAAAAATTATCGCCGCGGCGATTAATAAAACATAAATCAGCGGGCTTTGAAATTGGCGCAAAAAAATAAGCACCGGGTTGTCAGGTTTGTCCTCCGGCAGTTTATTGGCGCCGTATTTTTTAAGCCGGTCAGCCGCCTCTTTAAGGCTTAGGCCGTCTTCAGACGACTGCAACAATTTTAAAACATCGGCTTTTGCTTTGGCTTGCCAATTATTCTCCATAAATTATTTTTATTTTCATGGTCGAGTTTATTAGACAAGGGACGAACCTTTTTTAAAGAAAAAGGTTCAAAATAAAAAATATTTTAGAGATTCTTCTTCAAGTTTCAATTCATCATCACTCGTGATTGATACTAGATTTCTTTTGTTAATTTCGTTTTTTGTGTCTTGCAGAACTTTTGGATCTGAAAGTTTGTCGGAAAACACTTTAAACATGCTATTATTTTCGTCAAATAGTGCGTCTAGCTCTTTTTTGTTTAGCTGGTAAATTTTTGTCTGACCATTGTTTCTAATAACTTTCAACAAAGAGGGTAAAGATTCAACATTTTTGCTAACAAAAATCGCTGAATGTGTGCAATATAGTATTTGGGGAAAATTCCTTTTTCTTATCCTGTTTTTTATCAATATATTTTGCGCCAACACGAATAAGAGTATAGATTAAGTGTCTCTGTAATCCTTGACCAAAAAAGTTTATCGGGACTCTCTGGTCGTTTAATTGTTTGTCTTCAACATAATGGGAAACAAGGTTTTTTATTATATTGTCGGCTGTAATCGTGTTTATATCTAGACCAAAATTTATACCCCATTCTGCAACATTTTTGTTAATATCGTTTGTAAGCTCGTTTAATGAGAATCCGTCCTTTGATGATTCTTCTTTGAAATCCTTGTTAAAAGTTTCAAAAGCTGATTGAAGGTTTGAATATGTTGGGCTGTTCTTAACAACTTTTTGCATTACAAAATCAATCATATTTCGCAAAGGCGATGGACCAGACATTTTGAAATTGTCATCAGTTTTGCTTAATTCTGGTATGAACAATAACCTGCCGAGTTTTGCTTGTGAAATATTTTTTGCACCGTAAAATTGGTTCGCTGATAAATTACCGGATTCATAAGCAAAAATATTGCTAGTTCCGCTTTTGATTAGATCTTCAT
>MNZH01000014.1 GCA_001873515.1 Parcubacteria group bacterium CG2_30_45_37
GACGGCGATAAACTGGACAAAGTTAAAATCAGGACAAAAATCTGCGAGCATTTAATGGTGCTGGTTAAAACTGATTATGAAAAAATTTCTAAATTGGCCGGCCAGGCCGGCATAAACTGGCAGCAAGTTGAAAAAGCGGTTTTGCTCCGGTCAATTGACATGCTCTGGGTTGAGCATCTGGAAGCCATGGACCATATGCGCGCCGGCATTGGGCTTCGCGGCTATGGCCAGCGCGACCCGCTTATAGAATACAAAAAAGAAGCCTATATTTTATATAACGAGCTGAACAATTTAATTCAGAAGCAGGTAGTTTATTCAATTTTCAAAGTGGCGGACTTGGGAAATTTCGCCGCGCCGGTTTTAAAAATGGGTCCGCGAAAATACAGCGCTCCGGCCAAGGAAATGGAAAAAGGCTCTAGTCAATTTGCCGGTTTTAAGAAGGCTGGCGCGGAAAAAACCGCCACGGTTGATTTGGTGCATGAAAAAGTCAAAGACGCTTCCGGGCAAAAAGTCGGTCGTAACGACCCCTGTCCCTGCGGCTCGGGCAAGAAGTTTAAAAAATGCTGCGGCAAATAAGGGCGAATTCTCCCTTGATTTTATTTTTTAGTTGAATTAAGATAAATTAAGATAAACAACCTCACTTACACCTTTCCAGGTGTTATTAATTTATGTCCGATAATATTCTGCAAAAATTGCTGAATCCCAGCGCCCGCGGCAAAGTCTGGTGGGTTTTTGTTTTGATAATTATTTTGGCGCTGGGCGCCGGTTTAATTGATTTTGGGGATTACTACAATAAGGCCATTGATAAATTAAAAATGCCGTTGCCGCAAGTTAAAGAAGTGCCATTCCGGCTGGGTTTGGACCTGCTCGGCGGCACGCAATTAACTTATCAGGCTGATGTTTCGGCCATCGCGGCCGCGGACAAGGGTAACGCGGTTGAAGGCGTGCGCGACGTGATTGAACGGCGCGTTAACGCTTTTGGCGTGAGCGAACCCAACGTGCAGATTAACCGCACTTCAGGCGGGGATTACCGCATTTTGGTGGAGTTGGCCGGCATCAAAGACGTTAAGCAGGCCATAAAAATGATCGGCGAAACTCCATTATTAGAATTTAAAGAAGAGAACAAGGAAAAAAGAATTATGACGCCGGAAGAAATCAAGCAGCTTGAAGATTATAATAAAGCGGCGGAAGCGCGCGCCACTGAAGTTTTGGGCAAAGTTCTATCCGGCGGAGATTTTAACGCCTTAGCCTCGGCCTATAGCGAAGATGCGGCCACTAAAAATAATGGCGGCGACCTGGGCTGGCTTACGGAAAACGACAACGCGGAAATTTATGATTTGGCGAAAAACATCGCCGTGGGGAAAACCAGCGCGGATTTGGGCAAAGCAAGCGGCGGCTATGAAATTTTAAAAGTTGAAGGCAAGCGCACGAAAACCGACCCTTTCACCAACGCGGCAGTAAAAGAAGTCAAAGCTTCGCATTTATTGATTTGCTATGACGGCGTCAGCGGCTGCGAAAGCGGCCTGACTAAAGAACAGGCTTTGGAAAAAATCAACAGATTAAAACAAGAGGCCACGCCGGCGAATTTTAAAGACTTGGTCAAGCAGAATTCCACCGAGCCGGGCGCGCGCGACACGGCCGGGGAGTTGGGCTGGTTTTCTACCGGCCAGATGGTTGAAGTTTTTGAAAAAGCGGCTTTCCGCCAGGCCAAGGGCGCAATTTCCGCGCCCGTTGAAACCGAATTCGGCTACCATTTAATTTATAATCAGGACGAAAGAGAGGTGGAAGAAATCAGCGTCAGGCATATCTTTATAAAAACCAAAACCGAAGAGGATATTATCGGGGCGCAAAGCGACTGGAAAAATACCGAACTTACCGGAAAAAATTTAAAATCCGCGGCCGTGGAATTCGACCCGAACGACGGCTCGCCCGAAGTTTCTTTGAGCTTTGACGATGAGGGCGCCAAGATGTTTGAAGACATTACCGGCCGTAACGTAAATAAGCCGGTGGCTATCTATCTTGACGGCTACGTCATCAGTCAGCCCACGGTCAATGAAAAAATTTCCGGAGGCAAAGCCGTGATTTCCGGTAAATTTAATATTACTGAAGCTAAACTGTTGTCGCAAAGGCTTAACGCCGGCGCTTTGCCCGTGCCGATTGAGCTGGTCAACCAGCAAACCATCGGCGCCAGCTTGGGGCAGAAGTCGGTGGCCGACAGCTTAAAAGCCGGCTTAATCGGCTTCGTCGTCATCGCTTTGTTCATGATTGTTTTTTACCGCCTGCCCGGATTGATGTCGGTTTTGGCTTTGCTGGTCTACGGCCTGCTCGTGTTCGCTTTGTTTAAAATCGGCTTTTCCCTGGCCGCCTTGATTTTAGTGGGCATTTTTTTGTTAATCGGCATTACGGTCAACAGCTGGTTTATTTTGTTCGCCTTTTTAAGTTATATTTTATTGTATCTAATCGGCGGTTTGGCGCCGGTAACTTTGACTTTGGCCGGACTAGCCGGAGCCATTGTTTCGGTCGGCATGGCGCTTGACGCCAACATTTTGATTTTCGCCAGGATGAAAGAAGAAATCTTAAATGGCCGCCCGCTAGCTAGCGCCATTAAAGAAGGCTTTAAACGCGCCTGGCCGTCCATCCGCGACAGCAATTTCAACACCTTGATCACTTGTTTAATTTTAATCATGTTCACCACCAGCGCGGTTAAGGGATTCGCCGTAACCTTGGGCTTGGGCGTGATTATTTCCATGTTCACCGCCATTTTTATCACCAGGAATTTTTTGGATTTAATACCGTCGGCTTGGCTGGAAAAACGGCCTGGCTTGATTACATCAATTAAAAAATAATAATTTGTATAGTCATTGCGAGCGACCGGAGGGAGCGAAGCAATCTCACAAATAACAATTTTTAACTAAACTTGCCATTCGCGAGATTGCTTCGTCGCTAACGCTCCTCGCAATGACAGAATGAGCTATGACTAATTTCAAAATAATTCAAAAGAAAAATATCTGGCTGGCGATTTCCGGAGTCTTGTTTGTTATTTTTTTGGCGGCAATGCTTGCTTGGGGTTTGAAATTAGGCATTGATTTCACCGGCGGCAGCCTGCTGGAAGTTTCGTTTAAAGGCTCGCGGCCGACAGTTGCCCGGGTGGAGGCCGGTTTGGCCGAATTAAAATTAAGCAGCTTGATTGTCCAACCAGCGGGAGAGCAAGACCTGCAGCTTAAATTTCAGGAAACATCCGAAGAAGTCCATCAGTCGGTTTTGGCTAAATTAAACCGGCTTGCCCCGGCGGAAGAGTTGCGGTTTGAATCGGTCGGGCCGTCAATTGGACAAGAGCTAAAAACTAAGTCGCTTTATGCCATCTTTTTCGTGCTGGTAGCCGTCTTGATTTATATTTCCTATGTTTTCCGCAAAGTTTCTAAGCCGGTTGCTTCCTGGAAATACGGCTTGTCGGCCATTATCGCCATGTTTCACGATGCCGTTATTACCGTGGGCGTGTTCGCGGTTTTGGGGCATGTTTACGGCACGGAAATAAATACGGCTTTTGTGGCCGCGGTTTTGACCGTGCTCGGTTATTCGGTTCATGATTCCATCGTGGTGTTCGACCGCATCAGGGAAAATTTGCCCAAAAGCGACTTGGATTTTCCCGGCACGGTTAATATGAGCTTAAATCAAACTTTGTTGCGTTCGCTAAATACT
>MNZH01000033.1:0-1481 GCA_001873515.1 Parcubacteria group bacterium CG2_30_45_37
CGTGGCCGCGTCCGGCGCGTTTAAAATTTTCTCGTAATTTTCCAAGGAAAATTTAGAATCTACCGGAATAATTTTATCCTTGACAAAAACCACCGCGTCCACGATGGTGCCGTCTTTAAAACCATACTGCATCTGATAAGAATTGGGCGGCAAAACGTTTTTTAAAGTCTCCTCCAAAAAATATTCTCCCAAAACCCCGCGCTGCTTGGGATTTTTTAAAATGTCCTGTAAATTCTGCAGCTGAGCGGAAAAATTTATTACCTGCTTATTGGTCTCGTCCAGCTTGGTCAATTTTTCCGTCACCTCGGAAATTATTTTAGCGGTCTGGCCAAACTGCAGCTGGTTGGCGCGGTGCGTTTCCGCCAGCTTGCCATCCATGGCCTGCCTTAACTCCCGGTTCTGCTCGGCCAGGCCCGCCAGCCGCTCCATCATGGCCGCCAGCCGTTCGTTATCCTGCCCGGAGGTCGCCGGCCGGTTTTTTATAAGCATAAAAATAATCAAAACAATACCAAAAATCAATAATATCAGCAAAAAAATAATAGCTTGATTTAACATAAAATTTATTTTTTTGGGTCAATTTTAGAGAGTAATTTTACCAATCCAGTTTAACAATTAAAACCGAATAGCGCAACCCTCCTGCCGGCAGGCAGGTCTTGCCAAGGACGATTTTTTAATATATAATTGATTGCATTGTTTTAAATAAACTCTCTATGCAAAACAGCATCAAAATCAAGGGCGCGCGCGTCCACAATTTAAAAAATATTGACGTGGAAATCCCGCGCGATAAATTAGTGGTCATTACCGGCCTGTCCGGCTCGGGCAAATCAAGCTTGGCCTTTGACACGATTTACGCCGAAGGCCAGCGCCGCTACGTTGAATCCTTGTCCGCTTACGCCCGGCAGTTCATCGGCATGATGGACAAGCCGGACCTTGATTCCATCGAGGGCTTGTCGCCGGCCATTTCCATTGACCAAAAATCAACTACCCATAATCCGCGTTCCACGGTCGGCACGATTACGGAAATTTACGACTACCTGCGCCTGCTTTACGCCCGTATCGGCGTGCCCTACTGCCCCGAGTGCGGCGACAAAATCAAACCTCTGTCTATTGATGAAATCATCAAGCAGATTACCGCCGGTTTCTTAAACCAAAATGTTGTTATTTTGGCGCCGATAATTAAAGACAAAAAGGGCGAACACAAAAGCCTGCTGGAAGGCGTTAACCGGGCCGGCTTCAGCCGCCTGCGCTTTGATAAAATAATTTACACTTTGGAAGAAGTGGAGGACCTGGCCGTGGACAAACAAAAAAAACACCATGTGGAAATCGTGATTGACCGGCTTAAGGTCAGTAAAGACAAAGAAGATTTGGCGCGCTTAACCGAAAGCGTGGAAAAGGCTTTGGAGCTCGCTAATGGCTTGGTTACCATCTCTCCCCTCCCTAACAAACTCCCCCCTGACAAGGGGGGATTAAAGGGGGGTTCG
>MNZH01000033.1:1572-9559 GCA_001873515.1 Parcubacteria group bacterium CG2_30_45_37
ACTCGCCGCACGGCGCCTGCCCGAATTGCACCGGCCTGGGCACCAAGCTGGAAGTTGACCCCAAGCTGATTTTGAACCCCAATTTGACCATCGCCCAAGGCGCCATCCACGCCTGGGCCCATAGCGCCAATGCCGGCCAAGGCTGGCTGATGAGGATTTTAGGCACGGTGGCGGCCGATCATGGTTTTGACTTAAACACGCCCGTTAAAAACTTAAATAAAAAACAGCTGGACATCGTGCTCTACGGCTCGGGCGGAAAAAATTATAACGTCAACTACCAAAGCGAACGCTTTTCCGGCGAGCTCACCACCGAGTTTGAAGGCGTCATCCCCAATCTGGAAAGGCGCTTTGGGCAAACCGAATCCGATTATGTCAGGCGTGAAATTGAGCAATACATGCGCGTCCTGGTTTGCCCGACTTGCGGCGGCAAACGTTTAAAACCGGAAATTCTGGCCGTGCGCGTGGCCGATAAATCAATTTACGACATCACCAGCCTGACCATCGCTCAAGAAAAAACCTTCTTCACCGCTTTGGAAAAATCCGGCCAACTTACCGCGCGCGAGAAAAAAATAGGAGCGCGCATCATTAAAGAAATTTGCGCCCGCTTGGATTTTCTTGCCAACGTGGGGCTGGATTATCTGACTTTAGCCCGCTCGGCCAATACCTTGTCCGGCGGCGAAGCCCAGCGCATCCGGCTGGCCACCCAAATCGGCTCGGCCCTGATGGGCGTAATTTACATTTTGGACGAACCCTCCATCGGCCTGCACCAGCGCGACAACGCCAAGCTGCTCGCCACTTTAAAAAAACTGCGCGACCTGGGCAATTCGGTAATCGTGGTGGAGCATGACCAGTCCACCATGCTGGCGGCCGATTGGCTCATCGACATCGGCCCGGGCGCGGGCGAACACGGCGGCGAAATTGTGGCCGTGGGCACGCCGGCCCAGATAACCAAGAACCCCAAATCTTTAACCGGCCAATATCTAGCCGGGAAAAAATTCATTCCGGTGCCGGCTAACTATCGCTCCGGCACCGGCTTGAGCCTTAAAATCATCGGCGCCAGCCAGCATAATTTAAAAAATCTTGACGTGGAATTTCCCTTGGGCAAATTCATCGCCATTACCGGCGTTTCCGGCTCGGGCAAATCCACCCTGATGACCGACATTTTAGCCAACGCTCTAAACCAAAAACTTTATCGCGCCAAAGTGGCGGTGGGCAAACACGACCGGATTGACGGCCTGACCAATATTGATAAAGTCATTAACATTGACCAGTCGCCCATCGGCCGCACCCCGCGCTCCAATCCGGCCACTTACACCGGCGCCTTCACGCCCATCCGCGACCTTTACGCCGCCCTGCCCGAAGCCAAAATTAAAGGCTACCGGGCCGGCCGCTTTTCTTTTAACGTGCCGGGCGGGCGCTGCGAAGCCTGCGGCGGCGACGGCGTGGTTAAAATTGAAATGCAATTTTTGCCCGACGTCTACGTGGAATGCGACGTCTGCCACGGCCGGCGCTACAGCCAGGAAGTTTTGGAAGTCCACTACCATGACAAAAATATTTCCGAAGTTTTAAACCTGACCGTGGAGGAAGCCATAAATTTATTTAAAAACATTCCGGCCATCCATCAAAAATTATCCACCTTAAGCCAAGTTGGCCTGTCTTACGTCAAGCTGGGCCAATCCGCCACCACCCTGTCCGGCGGCGAAGCCCAAAGAGTAAAATTAGCCACCGAGCTGTCGCGCCGCGCCACGGGCAAAACCCTTTATATTCTGGACGAACCCACCACCGGCCTGCATTTTGACGACATTAAAAAACTCTTGCATGTCTTAGGCCAGCTGGTTGACAAAGGCAACACGGTTTTGATTATTGAGCATAATTTGGATGTCATTAAATCGGCGGACTGGATTATTGACCTCGGCCCTGAAGGCGGCGACCAGGGCGGCGCCGTCGTAGCGGTCGGCACGCCCAAAGAAGTCGCCAGGAATAAAAAGTCCTACACCGGGCAGTATCTGGCGAAGATTCTATAAGCCCCCCTTTTTTTGTCTAGCGGAGAACCTCTTCGTAAAACATTAAAAAATAGCTTAAAGGCATAATTTTAACATCACCTCTATTTTTCAACATCTTCTTACTAATTATAATCCCTTTTTTAAATCCGGCTTGTTTAAAAATTTCCCAGTCAGCCTGTTTTATTTCTTTCTCATATCTTATTAAAATCGGCGTCAGGTGGGTTCTGGCCCGAGTTTTAGCGGCTAAAGTTTTATAGCCCACGCTCCGACCCAAATTTAAAATTATTTTTTCCATGATTTGCCGCACCAGCACCGGGTCAAACTTTAAGCTGCCGCCCCGCCACCAAGGATTTTGGATTGTCAGTAATTCCAAATTTAGGTCCATGTTATTTAAACTTTTTCTCAAAATACTCTTTTAATTCCCCAATTTTCACTCTTACCTGCTTCATTGAGTCGCGGTCGCGCACGGTGACGTCGTCCAATTCCTGCGAGTCAAAATCTATGGTAACACAGAAAGGCGTGCCGATTTCGTCCTGCCTCCGGTAGCGCTTGCCGATATTGCCGTTGTCGTCAAATTCGCAGGCATAATCAACTTTTAATTTAGCAAACACGGCTTTGGCTTTTTTTACCAATGCCGGCTTATTTTTCAGTAAAGGGAAAACCGCGATTTTTACCGGCGCCAGCCAAAAGGGAAATTTCATAACCACTCTGGTTTCAATTTTTCCCTCTCCTTGC
Source organism: Parcubacteria group bacterium CG2_30_45_37 (assembly GCA_001873515.1). Lineage (GTDB taxonomy): Bacteria > Patescibacteriota > Patescibacteriia > Patescibacteriales > GWC2-42-12 > CG2-30-45-37. Next base: position 4,311 of record MNZH01000033.1, read on the forward strand.
GAAGGAGAGGGTTGGGTGAGGTTTTCTTCCCCGTATGACTCGCACAGCACGGCCAAAACCGTGCGCTCCACGCCGAGCGACGGCTCAATTACGTGCGGGATAATTTTTTTGCCGTCTTCGGCGGTATAGCTTAAATCCGCGCCGGAAAACTTGGCATGCTGGCTTAAATCATAATCCGTGCGGTAAGCCAAGCCGTACAACTCTTCCTTGCCGAAAGGAAATTCATATTCAAAATCAATGGTCTTTTTGGAATAGTGCGCCCGCTCTTTTTCCGAAACCTCCAGTTCATGAATATTGCGCTTTACGTCCAGCCCCAATTTTTTCATCCAATCCAGCATTTGCTCGCGCCAATCTTCAAAAACCGCCTGCCAGTCTTTGTCCTTTTCCGGCGGCGCCATAAAATATTCAATTTCCATCTGCTCAAACTCGCGCGTCCTAAAAATAAAATTTCCCGGCGTGATTTCGTTTCTGAAAGCCTTGCCGATTTGGCCGATGCCGAACGGCAGCTTGGGCCGCATCGTATCCATAATATTTTTAAAATTAACGAAAATCCCCTGGGCGGTTTCCGGCCTTAAATAAGCCACGTTGGCGCTGTCTTCGGCCGGGCCGATAAAAGTTTTAAACATCAGGTTGAATTTTTTCGGGTTGGTCAGCTTGCCGCCGCAGGCCGGGCAAGTTTCAGCTTCCAGCTCGTCAGCGCGGTATCTTTTCTTGCATTTTAAACATTCCACCAGCGGGTCGGAAAACTCGCTTAAATGCCCCGAGGCTTTCCAGGTTTCCGGATTCATGATAATGGCCGCGTCCAAGCCGACCATGTCTTCCCGGTCCTGCACGAACTTTTTCCACCATCTCCGCTTGATATTGTTTTTTAGCTCCGCGCCGTACGGCCCATAATCCCAAGCGTTGGCCAGGCCGCCGTAAATTTCCGAATCCGGAAAAATAAAACCGCGCCGCTTGCATAAAGAAACAATTTTTTCCATTTTATTTTGTTCTGCCATACTGTTATTTAATTAGTTTTTAAATTTTTCAAATGCCTCCTAACGTACCAAACTATAAATGCCAATATTACCGCCGCAATCACCGCGTCAAACTTATGAAAATATACTCCCAGCGTATTCCAATGCTCTCCCAAAACCATGCCGACGTAAGCCAAGGCGAGGCACCAAGGCAATGAGCCCAAAAAAGTATAAATCACGAATTTGCTGAAATTCATTTTAGCGATGCCGGCCGGGAGCGAGATGAAGGTGCGCGCCACGGGCAGAAGACGCGAGAAAAAAATCGCGGCCGAGCCATATTTGTTAAAAAATTTATCCGCCCGAGCTAAATCGTGATGCGAAATTAAAACGTACTTGCCGTATTTTTCAATAAACGCCCGCCCGCCCCAAATTCCGACCGCGTAAGCTACCACCGAACCGACAACGCAGCCCAAAGCGCCGGCCAAAGCCACGCCGATTAGGCTGAATTTCCCTTGCGCTACCAAAAATCCGGCAAACGGCATGATTACTTCCGACGGCAGAGGCACGCAAGCGCTTTCAATCGCCATCAGCGCGCCGACGCCGGTATAGCCGAGCGAGGAAATAGCACTAATTATAAAATTTGTTACTAAACTCAAAAAATATCCTATCATATTTTACATTTCCTCTACCACCTCAATCCCTAAAAGTCCCAGCCCATTTTTAATCACCTGGCTGACCGCGCTAATTAATGCCAGCCTGGCTTGCCTGACTTCGGTTTTAGCCTTTAACACTGGCACGGCATGGTAATAATCGTTAAACTCCCGCGCCAGCTCAAATAAAAATTTAGCCAGCTCGTCCGGCGCGTAATTTTTTCCGGCCGCCGCCACCGCTTCCGGATACCTGGCCAATTTATTAACTATCGCCGACTCTTTAGCCTCATTCAACATTTCGTATTTAATTTGCGTTGCGAGTTTTGCGTTGCGAGTTTTGCGAATTATGCTTTTTATTCTCGCCCCCGTATATTGCAGATAAGCCGCCGTGCAGCCATCAAAACGCAAGGCCTGTTCCAGGCCAAAGGTAATAATTTTGTCGGCGCCCACTTTTATCATTTCAAATTTCAACGCCCCATTGACTAGTTTGTCCGACACCTCATTTATTTTTTTCTCGCTCCAATTTTTATGCCTTTTTTTGGTTTCTTCAACCGCTTTGGCCAGGGCGAGGGAGCGCAAATCCTCGTAAGTGATGACATTACCAGTTCGAGAAGACATCATGCCTTCAGGTAATTTAACAAAGTCATAGCTTAGATGCTTCAGCTCTTGCTTAAAGCCCAAAAGCTCTAAAACTTTAAATAACTGCTTAAAATACAGGCTCTGGCGCGCGTCAACCACATGAATTGACTGGTCAACTTTATATTTTTTAAACTTTTCCTCGGCCAACGCCAGGTCGGCCACCGGATAAAGCGCTGTACCGTCAGAGCGAATAATCACCAAAACTCCCAAGCCGCATTTTTCTAAATCTGCGATAATCGCGCCCTGGCTTTTTATTAAAAATTCTTTTTTGTAGAGCTCGGCCACCAGCGCCAGCCCCTCGTCTATGAATTCGCTCTCATAAAAAATACGCTCAAACTTAACGCCCAGCTCTTTGTAAATTTTAGCGAAGCCGTCAATGCTCCACTTCCTGGTTTTTTGCCATAATTTATATTCCTGGCCGCGGCGGCTTTCAATTTTTTTCATGATTTGGGCCACCTCGGCTTTTCCAGCCTCATTGTTCTCCAGCTCCTGGCAGGCGCGAACATAAACTTTTCCTAAAAAATACCCTTTACTGCCCCCCTTGACAAAGGGGGGTTGGGGGGATTTCTCTTCTTTATAAAAATTCTGGAGCGCCCACAAAGTTTTTGCCGTGTGAATGCCAAAATCATTAATATACGATACCGGCCTGGCCTTAAAGCCGTTAGCCGCCAAAATTTTAGTGATGGCGTCGCCGTAAGCGATGTTGCGCAGATGCCCGACATGATATTCCTTATGCGTGTTGGCGTTGGAAAATTCAATCATTACTTTCTTGTTTTTACCGATTTTGTTCAAGCCGTATTTAATCTTTTCATTTAAAATCTCCCCAATCGCGCCCTCGGCCAGTTTGGTCTTGCTAAAAGTAAAATTTATAAACGGGCCGATGGCTTTAGCCGCCACCGCTACGTCATTCAGCTCAATTTTTCCCACCAAAAATTCCGCCGTCGCCACCGCGGTTTTATTAAGCTCTTTGGCCAGCCCAAAGCAAGGCAAGCTTAAATCCCCGAACTCCACCCTCGGCGGATAAACCAAATCAGCCGCGCTCACCGCTTTCTTTTTCAACGCTTCATTAATGGCCTCGGCGATATTCTCTTTAATTTTTTCCAAAGTGGACATAAAATATTACAAAACAGCTTTTTTAATTTCTTTAATCTCTTTCCCCAAAAATTTTTAAGATCATTTTAGTTTCCGGCCTGCCGGTCCAGCCTTCTTCAACCAAGGGCACGAGCAATGGGCAGGCTTGCTCATAAATTTCCAGGTCGTGGCGCAATTTTTCCAGCTCTTTTTTATTGCCGTACGGCGCCCGCGCGTTGTCGCCTAAGTAGATATAATCATAATCCGGCAAAACTCTTAAAAATTCTTTTAAGACGGTCAACCCGCCGAACCCTGAATCAAAAACTCCAATCATTGTATGAATTATTATGCTGAGTGAAAATATTAATTTTGAGCGCCTACGAAATTGTAAAGGTTTTTTAAAATTAATATTTTAAAAAATCCACAAATTTCGTCGAAGCGAAAAATTAATATTTTCACTCAGCAAATCTAAATTTAAATTATTTTTTAACTACCCTCGCAAACCCCCTCTTGCCCTTTTGCAATAATACGCCATTGGTAGTAATCTCAACTATTTTATTTATATCTTTAATAACATTTCCGTCAATTTTTACTCCGCCCTGTTCTATCAACCTCTTGGCCTCGCCTTTGCTGGCCGCCAATTTCACCTCCACCAACAGTTCCGCAATATTCGCATTGGAAATTGGAAATTGGAAATTGGAAATTTTTTCCGGCGCTTCTTTCTTCTGCACGGTCTTAACGAAATATTCCTCGGCCGCTTTAGCTTTTTTCTCGCCATGATAAATTTTTACCACCTCAAAAGCCAGCCGCATTTTTAAATCGCGCGGATTAACATTTTTTCCCGCTATTTCTTTTTTAATTTTTTCGACTTCCGCCATTGGAACATCCGTGCACAGCTCAAAACTGACGCTAATCAGTTCATCCGGCCAGGACATAATTTTACCGTACATCTCTTCAGCCGCTTCATCCAAATTTATCGTATTGCCTTCGGTCTTGCCCATTTTTTTCCCGGTCGGGTCAACCAAAAGTTTAGTCGTCAAAACAAATTTTTCTTTATTTTTCATTTTTCTCATCAGCGTCCGGCCGGCTAGCATATTGAATGTTTGGTCGTTGCCGCCGATTTCCATATCTACGTCCATAGTGACGCTGTCATATGCCTGAAAAATCGGATATAAAAATTCGTGCGCATTGATTTCTTTGCCTTCTTTTAATCTATTCTGAAACATGTCCCGTTCTAAAAGCCTTGACACGGTAAAATAAGAAGCCAGCTCAAGCATGTCTTCCGGTTTTAATTTATTGGTCCATTCTTCATTATGCAAAAATCTGACATTGGCTTTCTTCAAATCCAAAATTTTGCCAATCAACTTTTTATAATTAGCCGCGTTCTTTTCCACTTGCGCTTTAGCCAGCTTCTTTCTGGCGGCTGATTTATCGGTCGGGTCGCCGATGCGCGCCGTAAAATCGCCGATTAAGACGATGACTTCATGGCCCAAATTCTGAAACTGGCGCAGTTTCTTTAAAACCACGCCATGCCCGATGTGCAATTTGCCGGTCGGGTCAATACCGTTATAAATTCTTAGCTTTTTTCCGGACATTAAAACTTTTTCTAGCGCTTCGCGGTTAGGATAAATATTTTCCACTCCCCGCGTTAAAACCTCATCAATTTTACTTTTATCGGTTATTATTTTCATAATGCTATAAATTAAATATAAGTGTTAAAATTAGACTGACTAATAATTAACTTTAAAATGTATGTCTAACGCTAACAGCTACATTGGAGTCGATCTCCATAAAAAGACTTGTTTCATTACCGTTATGAATCAAGCCGGTAAGATTAAAAAACAAATGGAAATATCAACTGACACGGACAAGGTGGCTAAGTTTTTTGCCAAGCATACGGAGGCGTCGGTGGCCGTTGAATCCACTATGAATT
>MNZH01000027.1 GCA_001873515.1 Parcubacteria group bacterium CG2_30_45_37
CGCAAACTCGCGCGCATCTGTGGGAGTATATTTTACGGCTTAAAAAAGAACGCGCTATGACCATTTTTATGACCACGCACTATATGAATGAAGCCGAAAACTGCGACCGAATTGCCATTATTGATTACGGGAAAATCGTAGCTTTAGACACGCCAGTAAATCTCAAAAAACAAGTCGGCGGAGATATTATCAGTATGACGAGCAACCAGAAGGCGGAACTAAAAAATGAACTTGAGAAACGGTATAAAAAAGAAGTGAAAGAAAAAGACGGATTTCTACAGGTGGAAGTTGAAGACGGAGAAAAATTCCTGCCGCGGCTTTTCAATGAATTAACGGCGAAGATTGATTCTATTGAACTTCGCAAGCCGACGCTTGACGATGTATTTCTCTCGCTGACCGGCCGAGCCATCCGTGAAGAAGAAGCGTCCGATAAAGAGCATATGCGCCAGCATATGCGAATGAGGCGGAGAACTTAAAATATGTAATCTTGTACTTATGCAATTCATTCAAACAATTTATACAATTTGGCAGAGGGAAATAATTCGCTATTGGCGGGATAAAACGCGAATTGTTTCCACGCTTTTTATGCCGTTGATGTTTCTGGTTATTTTCGGCGCCGGGTTAAGCAAAACTCTTGCCACGGGAAATTTCGGCGTTGATTTTACCCAATTCATGTATCCCGGCATTATCGCAATGAGCGTTATGAGTGTTGCTTTTTTCTCCACCATCTCCACTGTTTGGGATAGAGAGTTTGGTTTCTTGAAAGAAATTTTGGTAGCGCCCGTCTCCCGCGTGGCGGTTGCTTTCGGCAAAACACTGGGGGCAACTACCATCGCTTCAATTCAGGCGCTTATCTTATTGATTCTTGCTCCGCTTATCGGCGTGGCGATTCATGTTGCCGTTATTCCGCAACTTGTTATTTTTATGCTCCTGCTCGCTTTTGCCATTTCGGGCATGGGGCTGTTGATTTCTTCTCTTATGAAAACAACTGAAAGCTTCGGGTTGGTTATGCAAGTTTTGATTTTCCCCATGTTTTTTATTTCGGGCGCTTTCTTCCCGCTTACCGCTGTGCCGTCATGAATGCTCGCGCTTTCATATATAAATCCATTGACCTATGGCGTAGACGCCATGCGGCAAATTATTTTAGGCAATCAAGTGGCAAGTAATATTTTAAATGGCCTTTCCTTGCACGCTATTTCTGTAGACGCTCTCTTTCTTGTGGTATTTTCAGCGGTAATGGTAAGCGCGGCTGTGTTCGCCTTCAATAACAGAGCATAAGTTATAATCGTCGCTAAAAAAATTCCGCCAGCCCCAGCGAGGCCGGCTCGGCAGCCTGCCTGTGCTGTGCGACAGCACGCAGACAGGGGGGTTCAAGGGGGGCCCTCCAGAAGCGGGTAAAAATGCCGAGCCGTCCGAGCGAATCCCTCCACCCGCGCGTTAGCGCGAAGCCGAGCAGAACATTTTGTTTTACATTTTTTGATTTGCGCGCGCCCCTGAAAAAATTTCAATTAAGGAAAAACAAAATGTTCTGCGAGGCAAGCCGCCGCTTTGCGGCGGCTGGCGGCGGGTCAGCAATTCTTGCTAAAATAGGTTCGAGCGTGGTTGTATAAACCCACCGACTTTCCCCTTGTTATTTATTGTGATAAACATTATAATATCATCATATGGCTAACTTTTTCAAAAAACTATCCGGGCTGGAAGACAAAACCGATTCGGCCGCGGCGCCGATTGAGCGGGAAGATGAAAGCGAAGAAGCGCCGCAGTCAGAATGGCTGGGCGGCGATTACGACGAAGGCCAGCTGTCCATTGATGTCTTCCAGACGCCCAATACTATTGTGGTCAAATCCACCATCGCCGGAGTCAAGCCGGGCGACATTGACGTTTCCATTAATAATGACATGCTCACCATCCGCGGCAAACGGGAAATTCAGGAAAGAATCGCCGAAGAAAATTATCTAATCAAAGAATGCTACTGGGGCGGCTTTTCCCGTTCCATTATTCTGCCGGTGGAGGTTGACGCGGAAAAAGTTGAAGCCTCGTTGGACAACGGCGTTTTAACCATCACCCTGACTAAAGCCAAAAGCGCCAAGCAAATTTCCGTTAAAGTCAAAGAAAAATAATTTATGCAAATCAAATTGACCGTTGACCGCTTCGAAGAAAACCGGGCTGTTTTAATCGCCGCTGACGGCGCTAGCCTAAGCTGGCCAAAAAATAAACTGCCGGACAACCTGTCTGAAGGCGCGGCTTTAAATTTTGAAATCTTGGAGGAAAAAGAGCGGGCAGCCAAAGACAAGCAAACCGCCAAAGATATCATCAATGAAATAATTAACCAAACTTAAAATGCCCGGGACCGGCGCCGCTATAATTAATTTCTGGAAACGGCCGTGGTTGCTTACGTTAGCAATCATTTTTTTTATCTTGCCGGCGACCTTAACCATCGGTTCAATCGCCTTTAACAAAACCTTCGCCTCTAGAATCTATCCCAATGTCTATATCGGCAACCTTAATCTGGGCGGTAAAACCGCCGCCCAGGCCAACCGGCTCTTGAATTTGGAAACAGATAAAATCAGCCAGCATGGCGTGGTTTTCTCCTATAAAAATCAGCGTACCACAGTCAAGCCGGTGGTCGCTTCGGCCGACGCCGATTTGGCCTATACTATCATTAATTTTAAAAATGAACTGGCGCTTGAGGCGGCCTTTAACTATGGCCGAAACCGAAATTTTTTAACCAACCTGGGGAACAAGCTTCAGCTGCTTTTAAGTAAAAAGTCGATTGACCTGCTGGTGGCGATCGACCAAGACAAAATTGCCAAAACTTTAAAAGACAACTTTGCCGACGCCTCTGAACCGGCGCGCGACGCCGACCTGGCAGTTAGCTTCAACCCGGCGACCGCCGCCTATGACTTCTCCGTCAGAGAAGAAAAAATGGGCAAAGCCATTAACTTCCAGGCGGCGATCGGCGAACTGATTAATAACTTAACCGGTTTAAGCGAAGCGGAAATAAAGCTTGCCACCATTACCGAATACCCAAAAATCCTCTCGCGGGACTGCTTAAATATTGACGGCAAGGCGGAAGCGATTTTAAAAGCCGCGCCCCTGACTTTAAAATACGGAGAAATTAAATGGCTCATTGAGCAAAGCCAGCTGGCGGGCCTGCTGGCTTTAAAACCCAGTGGTTTAGCCGCCGACAAGGTAAGGGTCGGCCTGGACGATGATAAAACCAAAGCCTATTTCGCGGAAAAAATTACGCCCCAAATTGACCGGCCGGCGCTGGAGGCAAAATTTGAAATGCAAGGCGGCAAAGTAATCAAGTTTCAAAGCGGCCAGGACGGCCGTTCGCTTGAGGCTGACGCTTCCATTATTAAAATAGAAAATGAAATTTTAGCCGGCGCGCCGATTGAACTAATAGTAAAAATTCAACCGACGCTGGTTAGTACGGATAATGTCAATAACTTTGGCATTAAAGAGCTGGTTGGCGTCGGCCGGTCAAATTTCACCGGCTCGCCCGCCAACCGCCGCCACAACATTAAAAACGGCGCCAACACCCTTAACGGCATTTTGATTAAACCGGGCGAAGAATTTTCTTTAAATAAAGCTCTGGGCAAAGTTGACGGCGCCACCGGCTACCTGCCGGAACTGGTAATCAAAGAAGGCAAAACCACGCCGGAATTCGGCGGCGGTTTGTGCCAAATCGGCACCACCATGTTCCGCGCCGCCCTGGATACCGGCTTGCCCATCACGATGCGTAAGAACCATTCCTACCGCGTCAGTTATTACGAACCGGCCGGCACCGACGCCACCATTTACGACCCCTGGCCCGACCTGCGCTTTATTAACGACCTGGCCAGCCACATTTTAATTCAGTCAAAAATTTCCGGCGATGATTTGTCGTTTGAATTCTGGGGCAGGCGCGACGGCCGAGTCGTGGAAAAAACCAAGCCCACGATTTACAATATCGTCAAGCCCGAACCCGCCAAAATCATTGAAACCTTGGAATTAAAACCGGGTGAAAAAAGATGCACCGAGCGCGCCCATAACGGCGCCGACGCTTATTTTGATTACAAAGTCACCTCTGCCGACGGC
>MNZH01000006.1 GCA_001873515.1 Parcubacteria group bacterium CG2_30_45_37
ATTATTATTTAAATAAACAAAATGAAAAATTATTAATTTTTAATAATTTTAATATTAAGATAAATAAAGGCGCCGTTTCTGCTATGGTGGGGCCGTCCGGATGCGGTAAAACTACATTAGTAAATATAATAGCTGGATACATAAAACCAATAATGGGCGAGGTTTTGGTAAATAATAAGATAATTAATTGCCCAGGGGAGGACAGAATTGTAATAAATCAAGAAGATGATTTGTTCGGCTGGATGACTGTATATGAAAATATGAAATTAGTGGTTAAGGGCGACGAAATCATAGAGAAGTTTTTAAATTTAACAAATCTATTGAAATTTAAAAATTTGTATCCGAGTGAGCTTTCTGGAGGCATGAAGAAACGACTTTCATTTGCCAGAGCTTTAGCCGTCGATCCCGAATTTATAATAATGGATGAGCCATTCGGCTCTTTGGATTATCGAATTAAGCAAAAGCTTCACGAAGAATTATTAAATATTGTTAAAGCTTCAAATAAGACCGTTCTTTTGGTAACGCACGACATTGAAGAGGCGATTTTTCTATCAGAACGCATTATAATATTAAGCAAAGAACTGGCAGAAATTAGACAAGAGATAATAGTGCCTTTTGATTATCCCAGAAAAATTGAGCTTAAAGATTCAATAGATTTTTTAAATTTAAAAAGAAAAATAAAATTAGTTTGATAAGTAAAAATAACCCCAAAAAAAAATAAATAAAGAAAAGAATTTGCCGCCAAACCGCACGAACGTGCGGAGCGGGCGTTCGCCCGCGGAAAAACTTGAAATCGCCTAAAGTCGGGCTTTGCCCGCAAAGAAATTATTGCTTTTAAAAGCGGGGGCAGCCTGTCCGCCTCGAGCGGAGGCGCTTTTAAAAGCTAATCTAAAACCTTAAACCTTTTTTTAAATTCTGTCCGAACCTTAATATAAAATCTGTACAAACAAGAAAACAGCCCGTTAGGCTGTTTTTTTGTTCCGCCGGCTGGCGGATTGCTTTATTGTGTTTATTTCACCGTCCAGCCACCATCCACCACCAAAACTTGACCGGTGACAAAATCCGATTCGTCCGAGGCTAAATAGACGGCCGACAGGGCGATGTCCTCCGGCTCGCCCAGCCGCGGATAAGGCGTAGAGGCGGTGAAGCTCTGAACCGTGGCCGGGTCGTTAAGCATATCTTTGGTCATAGCGGTCTTAATTATACCCGGCGCGATGCAGTTGACGTTGATTTTCTTGGGCGCGTATTCCAAAGCCATTTCCCGCGTCAAGGCGATGATGCCGCCCTTGGAAGCGCAATATGGGCCAATTTGGTCAAAACCGACCAAACCGGCGATAGAAGTCGTATTAACGATTTTGCCCTTGCCTTGTTTAAGCATCTGCGGCAGAACCGCTTTAGAGCACAAAAATACGCCTTTCAAATTTACATCAATGACTTGGTCCCAATCTGCTTCCGCGGTTTCATGCAAAGCTCCCATTTTAACAATGCCGGCGTTATTAAATAAAATATCTATGCGCCCATATTCAGCCAAACATCGCTTCGCCAGCTTCTCCGCGTCGGCTGATTTACTGACATCAACTTTCACAAACCCGGCCTCACCGCCCTGCTTCTTAACAAGTGCCACGGTTTCCCGGCCGGTTTCTTCTCCCCAATCAGCCACCAAAACTTTAGCGCCTTCGCGGGCAAAAGCCAGAGCCGCGGCTCGGCCAATACCGGCCCCGGCGCCGGTAATAATTGCTACTTTATTTTCTAGTCTCATAAATTTAATAATTAAAAATTAATTATCGCACTGTCATTGCGAGGAGCGATAGCGACGAAGCAATCTAACGTATAAGAACATACATCAATAGTTGCTATTTTTATTTATATTATTTATCCGTGAGATTGCTTCGCTCCTTGCAGTCGCTCGCAATGACATTTATTATTTATTATTCTCTGCCGTAGTCCTCTCCTTGGGCACCTGCCAATAGTTTAACATATATTCAGCCAATTCGCCAAACAGCGGCGCGGCCGAGCTTTCCGCCCACTCCACGTCGCGCGGCCGGTCAATTCGCACCAGCATGACAAATTTCGGGTTGCTAACCGGCGCGAAACCGGCGAAGGAACCGATATGGGAGTTGGCCTTATAGCCGCCGCCCTTTTTCGGCACCTGGGCCGTGCCGGTCTTGCCGGCCACATAGTAGCCGGCCACGCCGGCTTTTTTGCCGTGGCCGTTTTCCACCACGTCAACCAGCATGCCGTCAATAATCGTGGCGGCTTTTTCGGAAATCGCCCGCCCGACCAGCGTGGGCGCGGCGGTAATTCTTGAACCATCAGGCTTAACAATTTCCTTAACCAGGTAAGGCTTCATTTGCCAGCCGTTGTTGGCCAGCGCTTGGAAAGCGCTAATCATCTGCAGGGGCGTCACCGCGATACCTTGGCCGAAAGCGGCCGTGGCCGCGTAGATTTCGCCCACCGGTTTTTTTAGAAAACTCTTAATGTTACCCTTGCTTTCGCCGGCCAGCTCGATGCCGGTTTTCTCGCCAAAACCGAAATTTTTTAGGTAATCGGCGAAAATATCCGGGCCGATCTGCCTCATGGCGAAAATCGCGCCCGTATTCAATGATTTATTTAAAACATCTCTCATGTTTTGCGTCCCGTTGGCCTTGCGGTCCGAATTTTCAATGGTGTATTTATTCAGTTTCACCTGACCGGTATCCTCATAAGTGGTTTGCGGCGTGACTTTGCCCTGGTCAAGCGCCATGGCCATGGTAATGGCTTTAAAAATTGAACCCGGCTCGTATTGGGAAAAAATCGCCGGATTGGTGTAAGCTCTGATGTCAGCAACTGTTTGATAATTATTGCCGTCATAATCCGGGCTCCCGCACATGGCTAAAATCGCGCCGGTGGTCGGCTCCATGATAATAACCGAGCCGCCGTCCGCCCCGTGTTTTAAAACCGCCTGATTCAATTTCTGGCAGGCCAGATACTGAATCGAGCGGTTAATAGTCAAAATTAAATCATCGCCGTCTTCGGCTTTTTGGTATTCGCGAGCATTGATGATAATAGCGTCGCCTTTGGCGTCGCGTTCAACTTTGATTGAACCGGGCCGGCCGGCCAGCTCCTGATTAAAAAATTCTTCCAGCCCATACCTGCCCGTCAGCTCATCGCCATCATAGCCTAAAAAACCGATCAGATTGGCGCCGATATTGGCCTCCGGATAAAAACGATAAGCGCTTAAGCTAAAACCCAGGCCGCTAACGGCCAGTTCAATCCTGGCGCCGTGATTAATAATGAATAAGCCGTTGGCCTCTATTTCCAAATCATCAATTTTAATCTCCCCGCCCGGCCGAGCCACCGCCAAATAAAGCTTTTTTAAATCCGCCTCTTCAACTTTCTGCCTTAACGGCTCGTAGACGTCGCCGGGTTTTTTTAATTTTTTTAAATAAGCCTCGGCAATGGTTTTCTGCCTTAACTCTATTTCCGCTTGACGCCGGGCGGCTCTGATTTCCCGCCACTTAGCGTCGGCTTTTAATTTTTTAAAATTAGCTTTAATTTCCTCGGCTTTAACCTTAAACTCCGGTCCGGCCAACGCGCCCAGTGCTTTAATTTGTAGATTGACATTATTGGCATCTTCTTCAGCCAAAAAGTCATCCACCTTTTTTTCGGTCTTGGCCCGGTCAAAAATTTTATAAAGTTCCTGGCTAATTATTTCCGGCTCTTTGACGTTTTTCGGCACGGCGTAAAGCAAGACGAAATTTTTATTGGTGGCCAAGGGATAGAGCTGGCCGGAATCGCCGGCCGTATCATTTTGGATAAAAATCCGGCCGCGCCGAGGCAATAGTTCGCTATAGACTTGATGCTGGCCAACGGCCAAATCATAATAATATTGCTGATTGATAACCTGCAGATAAAATAATTTATAGACAACGGCGCCGGCCAATAAAAAAATAATCGCGATTATCAAATTAATGCGACTATTGTTAATCTGGTCATTATGGTTTCGCCCCTGTTTCCAAAACGACATAATAAATCATTATTTTACGGCCACGGCTTCGGCGGCGGCAATATAAGCGACGTTGCCCGCGGCCACCATTTTTAAACTCTTCACCTTCTCCCTGACGACGCCGTAAGAGCTCAAAGCCATGGCGCGAAGTTCCAATTTATTATTTTCATCGGCCAATTTATCGCACCGCGATTTTAATTCGTTTAAAGCAAAGCCCTTAATCGCCAAATCATTGGCGCCGGCGATATATAAAATTCCCAGAGCGATGATTAAAAAACCCAAAATTCTGTTAAAAATTTTTAAATCGAACCTTTTGTTTTTGCTGTTTGTTTTTTGCATATTTTGTTTTTACCCGGTTAAATGCGCTCCGCCACCCGCAATTTGGCGCTTCTGGCCCGGGGATTGGCTAAGACCTCCTCCTCGGCCGGCCTTAAAACTCCGCTGGTGATTATTTTCAGCCGCGCCTTATGCCCGCAGCGGCAAAGCGGCAGAGCCGGCGGACACAGGCAATCTTTAGCTTCTTCTCTAAAATATCGCTTAACGATTCTGTCTTCCAAGCTATGGTAGGATACCGCCGCGATTTTTCCGCCCGGTTTTAAAGCGCTCACCGCCGGCGGCAGGGCTTCACGCAGATTTTCCAACTCGTCGTTCACGGCAAGGCGCAGGGCCTGAAAAACTTTGGTGGCCGGATGAATTTTGCCTCTCTGAAATCTGGCCGGGATGGCGGCGCTGATTATTTTTACCAGTTGCCCGGTGGTGGTTATTTTTTCAATTTGTCTTTGCCGCGCGATGGCCCGGGCGATTTTACTGGCGAATCTTTCCTCGCCGTAATCTTTAAAAATTTTAGCCAAAGCTGGTTCCTCTAAATCATTTACGATTTTTTCGGCGGTCAGCCTAACGCCGGAGCCGAAGTTCATGCCTAACGGCGCGTCCAAGTTAAAAGAAAATCCTCTAAGCCGGTCTTGCAATTGAGCTGATGATAAGCCAAGGTCAAAAACGACGCCGTCAAATAAGGCAGGCGGCGGAAAATTTTCTTTAATGATTTTTTGTAAATTTTTAAAATTTTCATGGGCTAAGATTATATTTTTGTTTTTGATTTCGTTTTTAAATTTCCTGCCGGCATTGGCCAGGGCCAGCTCGTCTAAGTCAAGCGCCAGCACAACTCCATCCGGCAAAACTCTTTTCGCGATTGCTCCGGCGTAACCGCCGCCGCCCAAAGTTGAGTCAATGAACTTTTGCCCGGGCTTGGGGTCAAGCAATTCAATAACCTCCTTAAGCATGACTGGCGTATGTTTATATTCCATATTTAGTTCGGTCACAGCACCAGCGCCCGTTGCCGCTGCGCCAGCACTTCTCTTAAAACCCGGCTATCAACCAGCGGCGCCTTAATCACCCTCACTTTGATGTTAAAAAAATTCTTTTTGCCTTTTGGCGAGAGATTTAATTTAATCATAGTTTTGTTTTTATTTTAAATCTAAAATCGAAAATTTCTACACTCCCAGCTCGCCCAAGGCCTCGGCGATGTCGACGCTCTTTTTTTCCGTGCCTGATTTATATCTGTTCCAGGCCGCCTCATCCCAAATTTCCAAGCGGTCATAAAGACCGGCGATGATTATTTTCTTTTTCAGGCCCGCGAACTTCCTTAAATATTCCGGCAGCATGATTCTGCCTTGATTATCAAAATCAACGTCCATGGCGCCGGCCAGCATCAGGCGCGCGAACGCGCGGGTATTGGCTTTGCTAATTGGCAGCTTGGCCAATTTGCCGGCCAAGTCTTGCCAGGATTTTTTGCTATACAAAAAAAGGCAGTTGTCCAGTCCTCTGGTAACTACTGCGCCCCCTTTAAGTCCGGCCCGAAATTTCGCCGGCACCGCCACTCTGCCCTTAGCGTCCAAGTTATGGTTGTATTCGCCGATGAACATTAAGTAATATTTAAACACAGTGTAATGGCACTGTGATATTTTATTAAATTTTTTGTTTTTGTTTTTGTTTTTTACCCTGTGGAATAAACTGCTTTGCAGTTTAAAATTCTGAAAGAATTTTATTCCACAGGGTGAAATTTAAGGCCCAAGAGAAGCCTGGCTAGCGACAAGCGTCTAGTCAGACCCCTTCTTTGCCTTAATTATTAAAAATCGTTCCGTTTGGGTAGAGGCACGGAACCGGCCCTTTTCCCCATGCTCCGGCTGATTGCCGGACAAATTCGCCGGCGCGATTATCTTGGCCGGCTGGTCTCGCCTTGACGGGCGGACTTTTTTATTTTTATTTTTAATAAACCAGCAGATGAGAAATTGGCTTTTCACCACTATTCACCACTTTTCACCAATATACTATAATTATACTCCACTAAACGCCATTTGTCAATGCTCGGCCGCCACTAAAATTATAGCTAAACTTAAATTAAAAATCATAAAAAAACGCCCGCCTGTCCCCGGGCGGGTATTTTTAATAATTTTTCTGATAATTTCCTAAGAGAGTTATCAACAAAGTATCCACACTTTTCATACTGTCATGCCGGCCGTAGCCTGCCCCGTACCGCGATACGGGGAGCCGGCATCCAGTTCATTAATTACTTCTTCTTTCTCGCCGTTATTTCCGGCTCCCGGTCATAGAACGGCTCCACTACCGAAAATTTCTTGCTTTTGACTTCTGACTTCTGACCGCCCTTCACCGGAATTCCCAGCGCATAGCCCAAAGCATTAGCCGTGACCACGCCGATGCGCAGTGAAGTAAACGAGCCTCCCCGATTGGCCACTTCTATTTTCTTGATTTGTTTTAAATTTATTTTCTTAGCTTTAAGCATAGCTTCAATCGCGGGCAATAATTTTTCCGCTTCAAGCCGCTCGGCTTTAAACATTTTCTCTGCCACCGACTTACTCCCCTGCTTTAAGGCTAGTTTAATGCCGCCGTCATTATTGGTATTAATAAATAAAATCATATTTAGATTATACACGAAATTTTAAAAATAAAAAGAGGCCCTGCTGTTGATAGCCAAGGCCATGAAATAGGTTATTAATACTGTATGGCCACGGTATTGCACATTTCGTTGCGGAACCGAATCGCAAGTAAAGCTTACATGATAAGGTTTGGCCTTTATCGTAAAAAATTAATTTTTCACTTTTACTATCTGGCCGATTTTTAGGTTTTTCAGCTTTCTCCCTCTAACCTCCAGGTTAAAATAATATTCGGTTTTGCCAATTATCTTATCGGACTTGATTTGCTCCACCGCGATTTCCAGAGTTTTGCCCCTAAACTTATTTTTATAATCAGCCGCCAA
>MNZH01000040.1 GCA_001873515.1 Parcubacteria group bacterium CG2_30_45_37
TTTTACCTTACCACCGTACCCTTAAACTTTTTCCCGGCCAGGCAATTTTTTAAATTGGCAATATTCTTGCCGTTCATAATTACAACCTCCAGCCCTAATTCCTGCGCCTTTTTGGCCGCGATCGGGTCAAACGGCGCGTTAAGGCTGGGCGACCAAATGTTTCCCACCAATTTCCTGAACTCCGGCCAGCTCATTTTCGGCATAATTTTCGCGTCATGATGCTTATTCGGGTCTTTATCATAGACATAATCAATATTGGATAAATTGATGATAGTGCTGACGTCATATTCCTGCGCTATTATGGTAGCGACATAATCGGTTGACCAGCCCGGCTTCCAGCCCGAAGCCACCATAATTTTTTTCTCGCTGAACAGGCGATAGGTGGGATTCTTAATTATTTCCGGATTGGCCTGGTCGCGAAAAACAGTCCGGAGCAAATGGGCGTTAAGCCTGGTAGCGTGAATGCCCAGCCAATCCAAGTCGTCGCGCTCAATTTTTACCACTCGTGAAGCCGCTTCAACATAGCTGCGGGCGGTGCGCCCGCCGCCGGCGATTAAAAAAAATTTATGGCCTTGTTTTATTTTTTCCAAAATCAAAGCGCGAAATTCCTGCAAAAAATGCCAATCCACGCCATCGGGCGGAACGATTAACGAGCCGCCGATGGAAATCACGTAAGTTTTTTTGTGGGGCATAATATTAGTTCCCTCTCCTTGCTAAGGAGAGGGTTAGGGTGAGGTCTAAAAATTACCTCTGCTTTATACTTTATCATTTTAAATAAAATTTGTAAAAAAGCCCCGGACTAAATTTCCCGGAGCGCGAACCGAAAAAATCATGACAGCCAAAGCTCATCGGCTCTTCTTATCAGCGTTCTTACCAATAATGAGCTTGGCTCCGCGGCCAGATGACCGGCCGGGCAGTCAACCTTGCCGCCGCAGACCAGGCAGACGCCCTGATCCAGGGCGGCGGCGCTCCGCGAATCATCGGAGTAGTCGGTTGGCTTGTAACAACCAGTCGGGCAATTGAGTATTTCTCCGCAGTCTCCGCATATGCCTGCTGCGACCGACCTTATTCTTTTATCTCCTTCTTCGCATAAAATGCAATTTTCGGCCATTTGCCACCTCCTTGTCTGTTTTTTTACTTCTGCCACGAAACGGTTTTTTCTTATAATCCTTCTCCTCCTTATCTTTGATTTGCGGCTTGCATCTTGAGCCCGCTGTCAGATTTCTCATTTTTACCTCCTCCTTTTTATTTATTTTTTTACGGTGCATTTGGTGCAGGCGGAGAGACTCGCCCCGAGATAAACTCGGGGTTGCTCGCTCCGCTCGCAAAACTCAAAGTGCCGAGGAGAGGACTCGAACCTCCACGGATTACTCCACCAGCTCCTAAGGCTGGCGTGTCTACCAGTTTCACCACCTCGGCAGAATATAGCGCGCTTGCCCCGCGTTCATCGCGGGGTATGCCAATTCCGCCACGCCTGCGTCTATGGTTTATTCTTATTAATAATATCTTTTTTGTCAATCAGCGCGCTATTGCTTTAAACCATTTTTCATGCTATGATTGCCTTAAATATGAAATTTGATTATGAAAAAAATTATCCAATTATAAAGAAGCTGGCGGAAAAGCATGGCTTGGTTTTAGTTGCGCTTTTCGGTTCCGTGGCCAAGGGCAAAACTCATAAACAAAGCGACGTGGATCTGGCGATTTTAGCCGAACGCCGGCTTAGGCCCATGGAACTTGCCGAAATGCAATTTGATTTTTCGCAAAATTTGGGCGTAAAAAATTTAGAACTGGCCGACATGAAATCAGCTTCCCCGCTGTTGCTTAAACAAGTCGCCCAAAATGCCAAACTGCTTTACGAAAAAGAGCCATCGGCTTTCGCGCGTTTTAAAATCTACGGCTATAAAAGCTATATGGAAGCCAAAAGCCTTTTATCTTTAAGAAAACTCCAGCTTGATAAATTTCTAAGCTAATAAATATGATTGACCGGGAACTGGTAAAAAATAAATTAGCCGATTTGGAAAGCTATTATAAGGAGCTATCTTCGCTTTTGACTGACAAAACCGAAGCCATAATAAATGACAATCTTAAACTGCGCTCAACCGAGCGATTGTTTCAGCTGATAGTTGACACCGCCATTGATATTAACACTCACCTGATAGCCGAATCAGACGCTATGGTGCCGGATGATTATCAAAGCACTTTTATCACTTTGGCTGAAAATAAATTTCTGCCCATGAATTTCGCCGCCCAGATCGCGCCATCGGTTGGATTAAGAAATTTAATCGTGCATAAATACGGGCTGGTAGATATAAAAAAAATGGTTGAAGATATCAAAAAAAACGTCAACCAATATTTACAATACATGAAGTATATTAATGGAACCATCTAATAGAAAAAGGCGCTAGCTTCATTTAAACCGCGAGTATTTATGTCCGCGGTTTTTTATGTTATCATTATAGTATAATTAATTAACTATAAATTTATGGCTGACGAACAAACTACAAAAACCTCGCTTGACCCGGACATTGAAAAGAACAAAACCGTGGCGGCTTTGTCTTACGTCTGGATTCTGTTTTTAATCCCGCTACTCGGGAAAAAACACTCCAAATTCTGCCAATTTCACGCCAAACAAGGCCTGGTGCTGTTTCTTTTAAGCTTTATTGCCTGGTTCCCGCTGGTGGGCTGGCTGGTCGGCTTGGCCATTATCGTCGTCTCGATTATGGGCATTTTGAAATGCCAGGAAGGAGTCTGGTGGAAAATCCCCTACATCTACGATTTGAGCAAAAAAATTAATCTGTAAAAACCGGCTGTCATTGCGAGGAGTCTTAAATTTATCCCCCTTACAAAGGGGAATTAAGGGGGTTAAAATTTCTTAACCTCCCCTACCCCTCCTTTGGAAGGAGGGTTTTCCGCTCGTAATAACAATATAATCTATGTCCGAAAAAAAATTCATCAAATTCTTTAAAGACACCACCATTAAAGACGTGCCATTAGTGGGCGGTAAAAACGCTTCCCTGGGCGAAATGTACAAAAAGCTCTCCAACCAGGGCATAAAAGTGCCCAACGGCTTCGCCACCACTTCTCTGGCCTATAATTATTTTCTAAAGCAAACTCATCTTAAAGACGGCGTAAAAAAAATCCTCAAAGGCCTGGACACCCATAACGTCACTGATTTGGCCAAGCGCGGCGCGGCCGTACGCCAACTGATTATCGCCACGGAATTCCCCGAGGACTTGAGCCAGGCGATTATTGAGGCTTATAAAAAACTTTCCGCTTTCTATAAAATTTCCCCCTCCTTACCAAGGAGGGGGGCAGGGGGAGGTCTCCACGTGGCCGTCAGGTCTAGCGCCACGGCCGAAGATTTACCCGACGCTTCTTTCGCCGGCCAGCAGGAAACATTTTTAAACGTCTCCGGCGAGGCGGACTTGCTAATCGCGGTAAAAAAATGCATTGCTTCGCTTTTCACCAACCGCGCCATTTCTTACCGCGTGGACAAAGGCTTTGACCATTTTAAAATCGCTTTGTCCGTGGGCGTGCAAAAAATGGTGCGCTCGGATTTGGCGGCTTCGGGCGTGACTTTCACCATTGATACCGAATCCGGCTTTGCCAACACGGTTTTAATCAATTCCATCTACGGCTTGGGCGAAAATATCGTGCAGGGCAAAGTTGACCCGGACGAATTTTACATTTTTAAGCCCACTCGGACCATAATTTCTCACTCCCTGTCCTGTAAAAAAATTAAAATGATTTATAATAATTCCAACCCCAGACGGCCAGTTAAAGACGTTCCCGTGCCGCTGGCCGACCAATGTAAACAGTCAATTACCGATAAACAGGTTTTACAATTAGCCGACTGGGCCATGAAAATTGAAAAGCATTACGGCCGCGCCATGGATATTGAATGGGCGCTGGACGGCAATGAAAATCAGCTTTACATCATTCAGGCCCGGCCGGAAACCATCCATAGCGTGCGCGACATGAGCGTGGTTGAAGAGTATGTCTTACAAAAAAAAGGTAAAATCATTTCCACGGGCAGAAGCGTAGGCAACCGCATCGGCGTGGGCACGGCCAACCGCATCATGGACATTAAAGGCATCGCTCAATTCAGGCCGGGCGAAGTTTTAGTGACCGACATGACCGACCCGGATTGGGAACCGATTATGAAAATCGCCTCGGCCATCGTCACGGATAAAGGCGGCCGCACCTGTCACGCCGCCATTGTTTCCCGCGAACTGGGCATTCCCTGCGTGGTGGGCACGGGCGATGTTTCCCGCAAAGTAAAATCCGGCCAGGCGGTAACA
>MNZH01000053.1 GCA_001873515.1 Parcubacteria group bacterium CG2_30_45_37
ATTAGTTAAAGACAGCAAATGGGTATTTAAAAATATCGCGGCAACAAAAAAATTCGCCCAATTATTTTTTAAACTTAATAAAGTATATTATTCCAGCTTTCGCACGGCGATTATGTTTACCGCGGTCAGCGATTGCCTAAAATATGCCTTGCGTAAAAAATATATTACTGCGGCAGACTTATACGCCACGGATAAAATAGTAATAGCAAAAATCAAAAAATATTTAAACAAAAACAAAGCCCTAAAATTGCTCTGGCAAAGGATGAACGGCAAAATCGTGGTGAGACAAAACCGCCGCAATTATGACGCGCAAATATTTTGCAAATCAAGGATTGTTGACCCGTTATTTATTGATAAGAAAAAAATAAAACGATTATCACAAGCCCAGCCGGCCTGGGGCAAAATCGTTAAGCAAGAGCTAAAGCCAAAACAATATTTTTTAAAATTTCAAGTATGAGATTTGTCCTGCATGCCAAAATTCATAGAGCAACCGTCACCGAAGTCAATTTGAACTATATCGGCAGTATTACAATTGATGAAGAACTTATGGAAAAAGCCGGTTTCTGGCCTGGCGAAAAAGTGATGGTGGTGAGCAATACTTCCGGCGTTCGCCTGGCAACTTATGTTATTGTCGGCCAGCGCGGCTCGGGAATTATCTGTATGAACGGTGCCGCCGCTCATCTTATTAAGCAAGGCGAGGAAATAATTATTATGGGGTTTGAGCTAAGCGACAAACCCCTAAAACCTAAAAATATTTTGGTTGACCAAAACAATAAATTTTTAAAATATTTATAATTATCTGGTAAGAGAGCGGAGGGGTACCAAGGCGGTTTAATGGGACAGCTCGCCCCGCACAAGAGCGGAGAGATGCCTGAGTGGTTTAAGGGGACGGTCTTGAAAACCGTTGAGCCTTAACGGGTTCCGTGAGTTCGAATCTCACTCTCTCCGCTCTTGTGCGGGGTCTTCGAAAAACCGTTGAGCCTTCACGGGTTCCGTGAGTTCGAATCTCCCCCCCTCCGCTTTTCTACGGGGCTTTTTTATGTTAAATCAAACTAAACAAACTGAAATCGGATTTAAAGAACTGGGCATTAGCGCTGATATTTTAAACGTGATAAAAACTTTGAAATTAGAAACGCCCACCCCAATCCAAATCAAATCAATTCCGGTGGCGTTAACCGGCCAGGATTTGGTTGGCGTAGCTCAAACCGGCACGGGCAAAACCTTCGCCTTCGGCATTCCTATGATAGAACGCCTGATGCTTAGCCGGGGACGGGGATTGGTACTCTTGCCGACACGGGAATTAGCCATGCAGGTTGAAGAAAATTTAAGGCAACTGGGCGCTAAATTGGGCTTAAGGACCGCGGCTTTAATCGGGGGTCAGGCGATCGGCGTGCAAGCGCAAAGCTTAAGGCGAAATCCGCATATCTTAGTAGCCACCCCGGGCCGGTTGATTGACCATTTACAAAGAGGCTGGGTAAAATTAGACGACATTAAAATTCTGGTTTTGGATGAAGCCGACAGGATGTTTGATATGGGCTTTGCCCCGCAAATAGAAGAAATCATCAAGCGGATTCCTATGGCGCGGCAAACTTTATTATTTTGTGCCACTATGCCTCGGGCGATTTTAAAATTAGCCTCGGCGCACATGACCATGCCAATCTATATTGAAGTGGCGCCTCCGGGCACCACGGTTGAATACGTTGACCAGGAAGTTTATGTCATGAGAAAAGAAGACAAGCGCGATCAGTTGGAAAAAATACTTCATGAGTATCAGGGCTCGGTTTTAATTTTTACCCGCACTAAGCATGGCGCCAAAAATTTGGCGAGAAATCTTGAGCAAAGCGGGCATCAAGTGGCGGAAATCCACTCCAATCTGTCATTTAACCAGCGCTGCGAAGCCATGGCCGGGTTTAAATCAAGGAAATATAGAATTCTCATAGCCACAGACATCGCCGCGCGCGGCATTGACGTTTCGGATATTGAGCTGGTGGTAAATTATGATTTGCCGGACGATTCGGAGGATTATGTCCATCGCATCGGCCGCACCGCCCGGGCTGGTAAAATCGGCAAAGCGATTTCTTTCGCTCTGCCTACCCAGGGCACAGACGTCAGAAGCATTGAAAGGCTGATTAACAAAAAATTAACTTTAAAAAAATTTGCCGAGCTGGAACAGGCTAATACGCGCCCATACGTTAGGCGATACGGCCGGACCATGAGCTTCGGCCGCTCGGTCGCGCCGCGCTCCCGGCCGGGCGGCTTTGGCCGGCGGCGGGGGAGATAAGTTTTATTATATTTGGTATAATATAATAAACTTTAGCGCCCATAGCTCAAAGGATAGAGCGCAAGCCTCCGGAGCTTGAAGTAGAGGTTCAATTCCCCTTGGGCGCACATGCTAACCCTGGAAACCGATATTATTAATATTAACCGCGTGGGCGCGGCCACGGCCAAGAAGTTAAAAAAATTGGGCGTAGCAACCGTGCGCGATTTATTATTTTATTTTCCTTTCCGCTATGACGATTTTACTCACTTAACGTCGATTGATAAATTGCAACCCGGCATGAGCGCTAACGTGGTCGGGCAGATTGAACTGATTCAAAACAAAAGAAGCTGGAAAAAAAGAATGAATATTACCGAGGCTTTGATAAGCGACGGCACGGAAACCTTAAAAGTTATTTGGTTTAATCAGCCGTTTATCGCGCGCAATCTGCGCGTGGGCGATAAAGTGTCTTTGGCCGGCAAAGTAGATGATGATTACGGCGGCTTGGTGATGATGTCGCCGGTTTATGAAAAAATATACCTCACCCCAACCCTCTCCTTGGCAAGGAGAGGGGGAGAGGCGATTCATACTCAAGGCCTGGTGCCGAATTATCACCTAACCGCCAATTTAACGCATAAGCAAATCAGATTTTTAATTAAGCAAATTATAAATTTGGCGGGACGAGTGATGGATTGGCTGCCGTTTGAAGTTAAGAAAAGCGTTAGGCTCATAAATCTGGCCGAGGCCGTCAGGGAAATTCATTTTCCTAAAAATAATCTAGACATAAAAAAAGCTCGCGAGCGCTTGGCGTTTGACGAGCTTTTTTTAATTCAGCTGGAGTCGCAGTTGGTCAGGAAGAATTTAAGTTTAAGCCGGGCGCGAGCCATTGAATTTAACGAGGCGGCAACCAAAAAATTTGTTGATTCTTTGCCGTTTAAACTGACCGACGCGCAACGAAAAGCGGCTTGGGAAATTTTACAAGACATAAAAAAAGACCGACCCATGTCCAGGCTGTTGGAAGGCGAGGTGGGTTCGGGCAAGACTTTGGTGGCGGTAATCGCCATACTTAACGCAGTGTTAAATAAAAAACAGGCGGTCCTAATGGTGCCGACGGAAATATTGGCGAAGCAACACTTTGAGACGATTAGTAAACTGCTGGCTGGCCTTGATATAAAGATTGGG
>MNZH01000085.1 GCA_001873515.1 Parcubacteria group bacterium CG2_30_45_37
GCAAAAAGGAAGAATTTTTGTTTACCCCGTAGGGAAACGAAGTTTCTCCTTCGGGGCCCGCCCTCGCTTTCCGCCGCTTCTTTTTCCGCCGCCGCAATTTTTCGTATTTCGCTTTGCGAAATGCGCCGCCAGAAAGGAAGTTGTGTTTGCCCCGCCCACCCGTGCGCACACAACAGATTTGCTCCCTAAATTCTTTACTAAAAATAAATATTGTAGTATCATTATAGTAGTGCTAATGAGTATATCTATACTCCACTATAATAATACTATCATAAATAATTTATGTCAAAACAAGATTATCCACTTTCAAAAAATCTAAGGAAACTGCGAGAGCAAAAAGGGCTTTCGCAAGATCGGCTCGCCAAACTCGCCGATATCGCCAATAACACAATTATTAAAATTGAGCAGGGCGAAAACCAAAATCCAACACTAGATACACTGAAAAAACTTGCGAAAGCTCTTGCGATTAGTGTTGATGATTTGATAAAATAATATAAGTATTGCAAAAAGTTCGGGGGGTAAAATAGAATCAGGTCGTAAATAATTAAAAACTAATTTTTAAAAAACTATGAAAAAAATCACAATAGCCATAGTCGCAATCGTTGTGGTGGGTTTGATTGCATACTTTGGCATTACCAAATTAAATAAACCCACGCAAACAACAATCAACTCTGAACCAATCAAGGTTGGTATTGCGGTATACCCGGGCTTTGGAACATTTTATATTGCCAAAGAAAAAGAATTTTTCAAAAATCAAGGCGTGGATGTTGAAATGGTTCAACTATCGCTTGACGCTATGGTTCCCGCGCTTGAAAGTAATCAAGTGCAAATGCTCGTGGGTAGCACCGATATGATGCCAATCGTCGCGGACGCCGGCATTGCCGCAAAACAAATTTTCTCAACAAGCATTTCTTATGGTGCTGACGGACTGGTTACAACAAATGATATTCAAAAAATTTCCGATTTAAAAGGCAAAAAAGTTTATGCCGCTTATGGTTTCCCTGGTCATTTCTTTTTCCGTTATTTGGCTGAAAAGAACGGACTTTCAAACAAAGATGTTGAGCTTATCAATCTGAATTCAGAAGAAGTTGGCTCTTCGTTTGTTGCGGAAAAAATTGACGCTGGCATGACTTGGGAACCGTGGCTTTCAAAGGCACAAGAGCGAAAAGACGGAAAAGTTTTAGTTTCAAGTAAAGATGAGCCATTAATTATTACCGATATTGTATTAGCAAGAAATGATCTTGTGCTAAATAGACGCGAAGATGTGAAACGAGTAATGCGAGGATTTTTTGCGGCAATAGATTGGTGGGAGAAAAATACGACCGAGGGAAACGCTATCGTGGCAAAAAATTTCAATTTGACTGCCGACGAGTTTGCGCCAATGAGGGAAACTGTTAATCTTTCAAACTTGCAAACCAATTTAGAAAGATTCAACAAATCTACGCCGTTAAATGTCTATAGTTTAGCGGAGAAAGCTGCTGATATTTATTCACAAGACGGTGTTATTAAAACAAAAGCAACGGGAGACGCGGTTACTGATTCATCGTTGCTTAACGAACTTCGCTAATGAAAAAATTTAGCCTCAACGAGAAAATATCACGAGGCCAGTATTTATTACTGGCCTTTTTAGGGATTTTCCTTTTGATTTTCTTTTGGGCTATTGTTAGTTTTTCTGGTTATATAAAACCCCTTTTTCTGCCAACCCCATTGGCGGTATTTGATTCAATTATTAAACTTTTTAGGGATTTACATTTATTGCAAGATATTGGGATTAGTATTTACAGGATTTTTCTAGGATTTATTCTTTCGGTTGCAATCTCCATTCCTTTGGGTATTTATTTGGGAATAAGCAAAAAAGGACAAGCATTTTGTGAACCTGTTATCAGTTTTTTCCGTTATATTCCACCCTCTGCTTTTGTTCCTCTTTTTATTCTTTGGTTTGGAATAGGAGAATTGCAAAAAGTGCTTTTAATTTTTGTCGGCGTGTCTCCTTATTTAACTTTGTTGATTTTTGATGTTGTTGCTAATATAAAAAAAGAATACGCCGAAGCCGCTTATACATTGGGGGCAAAACAAAGGGATATTATTTTTCGCATTGTTGTCCCGCAATCATTACCTGGTATTTGGGACGCAATGAGGTTAATGATGGGTGCGGCATGGACCCTTGTTGTTTTGGCGGAAATTATAGCGGCAACTTCGGGGTTAGGTTATCTCATTATTACATCTCAAAGATTTCTTCAAACTCCAAATGTTATAGCGGCCATTTTTATTATCGGCCTGCTTGGTTTGTTTACAGATTTAATGTTTAAGTTTTCGTATAAAAAATTATTTCCTTGGCAAGAAAAATTGTAATATGCTTCAAGTTAAAAATTTGTCAAAAATTTATGATAATAATGGGAAGCCGACGGAGGTAATAAAAGACCTCTCATTTGAAGTTAGCGATAAACAATTTATTGCGATTGTTGGGTCAAGCGGTTGCGGAAAAACAACTATTTTGAAAATCATAGCAGGACTTTTAGAATCTACGAAAGGTGAAATTATTTTGGATAATAATATTGTTTCCGAACCAGGACAAGACCGAGGAATGGTTTTTCAAAACTTTACTTTGTTTCCGTGGCTTACTGTCAAAAATAATATTGGTTTTGGTTTAGATGTGCGAAATGTTGACCAAAATGAAAAAGATAAAATTATCGAACATTATTTGCAAGTAACGGATTTGACTGATTTCGCTGATTTTTATCCGAAAAGTTTATCGGGCGGAATGCAACAACGGGTGGCAATTGCGCGCACTCTTGCAAACAACCCAAAAATATTGCTAATGGACGAGCCGTTCGGTTCGCTTGATTCGCAAACTCGTTCGGCAATGCAAGAATTTTTGACTAAATTGTGGGAGTCCGAACAAAAAACTATTTTATTCGTTACTCATGATGTAGAAGAGGCGATATTTCTTGCGGACAAAGTTATTTTACTGACGACAAGACCAACAAAAATTAAAAAAGAGTATAACGTAAATTTTCAAAGACCGAGAGTGCATAATTTGAAATTTTCCGAGGAATTCTTTAAACTAGAACGAGAAATAACAAAAGATTTGGAATCATAAGTTTGAAATTTTAAGGCGGCGCGCCAACTTCGTTGGCACGAAAAATTGCGGCGGCGAAAAAAGAAACGGCGAAAGCGAGGGCGGGCCCCGAAGGAGAAACTTCGTTTCCCTACGGGGTAAACAAAAATTCTTCCTTTTTGCTTGCCCCGTAGCAAGCCGAGGGCT
>MNZH01000013.1:0-545 GCA_001873515.1 Parcubacteria group bacterium CG2_30_45_37
AACACTCTGTCAACCGATGTCAAGTGGGAAAAAATTCAATCAATCGAGTATGCTGGTGACGAACAAGTCTATGACATTGAAGTTGAAGGCACACATAACTTCGTGGCCGGACATTATCTCAACCGCAAAACCAATGAAGCTTTAACCGAGGAAGAAGAGCGCGCCTATCTTGGCGGCGAACGCTTGCCCCGTTCGATGGAGCGAAGCGACATCGTTTACGGGGGCATTATCGCGCATAATACCTATATTTACGGCAACGTCGGCATCGGGACGACGACCCCTTTGAGCCAGCTTTCGGTAGTTTCAAGCGGCAACGCCGTGCCCTCCGTAGTAGTCGCTGGTTATTCAGCGAGTCAAACCGCTGACCTTTTTCAAGCGCGCCAGTATCCAACGGCAACGCCCTCCTTCGTCATAGACTACGGAGGACGGGTCGGCATCGGGACGACAGACCCTTCCTACTTATTAGATGTATATCCGGCATCTGGAAATACTGCCGACCTTTTCCGTGTTGCCTCCTCGTCTTTGGGGACGGGTGCAGGGTTAAT